>JAFSHE010000269.1 GCA_017440445.1 Oscillospiraceae bacterium
AGCGGCCCGAGGGCTACGTCGCCGCCGCACTTATCGAGGAGTGCGGCTTAAAGGGCTGTTCTGTGGGCGGAGCGCAGGTGAGCGACAAGCACAGCGGCTTCGTCATCAACAAGGACAACGCAAGCTATGAGGATATCATTCAGCTTGTAAAGCATATCAAGAAAACGGTGTACGAGAAAAAGGGCGTGGAGCTTCAGTGCGAGATGCTTATTCTCGGCGGCGGGGAGCCGCACATCTCAGACTGACCCCATGGGAGGACATAAAAAATGGAACTGGTTATCGTAACGGGCATTTCAGGCTCGGGAAAATCCTCTGCCATCAAGGTGCTGGAGGATATCGGATTTTTCTGCATAGACAACATGCCGCCGCAGCTTATACCCGACTTTGCGGCGCTGTGCAACGAGAATAACGAGATATCAAAGGTAGCTATCGTGACAGATATCCGAGGCGGAGCGATGTTCTTCAAGCTGGGGGACAGCATAACAAAGCTTCACATCGCAGGAATAGACGTAAAGGTGCTGTTTCTGGAGGCGTCCCGTGAGGTGCTTATCAAGCGCTACAAGGAGACCCGCCGCAAGCATCCGCTGGACGAGGCGTCGGGCGGCGACACCGCAAAGGCTATCGACGCAGAGATAGAGCTTCTCGGTGCGATACGTGAGAATGCGGACTACATAGTGGACTCCACGCTGCTGTCCACGGGACAGCTCAAGGAGCAGATAGCGGGACTGTTTCTGGAAAACCCCTCGGACGGCATGCTGATAAGCTGCATGAGCTTCGGCTTCAAATACGGCGCACCCGCAGAGGCAGACCTTGTATTCGATGTTAGATGCCTGCCCAATCCCTTCTACATCCCCGAGCTTAAGCCGAAAACAGGTCTTGACAAAGAGGTGCAGGACTACGTAATGAGCTTTGAGCAGTCAGTTACTCTAAGGGACAAGCTGTTTGACCTGATAGATTTCCTTATCCCCCATTACGTCACCGAGGGCAAGAGCAGGCTTGTTATAGCCTTCGGCTGCACGGGAGGAAAGCACCGCAGCGTTACCTTTGCGGAGCAGACCGCAGCCCATCTGAAGGACAGGGGCAGCAGGGTGAGGATACTCCACCGTGACGCAGAGAAGAAGTAAAAGTTAATGAGGAATCAGGAATGAGGAATGAGGAATGAGGAATTGTGGTGCGCCCTGCGGTCGAGGATCACAATTGCCTCGTAATTTGCGGGCGACCGCATATCGTTTTTTTGTAAAACGTCACGGCGCAGTCGTTATTACAATCCATCCCGCACAGCGGGATACAATAATTCCTAACTCCTCACTCTAAACTAATATTCCCTTTCGTTATAGCGATTTTCACGATTTCCGTAAGGAAATCGCCGACACTCTGTCGGCGAAGTGAAAATTGCAGGGTTGACGGCACAGCCGTCAATCCGCTCGTCCTGAATGAAAAAGAGGTGATACCATGTCATTCTCATCCGATATAAAAAAGGAACTGTGCGAGATACGTGAAATGCCGTCCGCACAGATGTCCGCCATGCTGTACGGAATATTCTACGCAGCGAAAAGCGACAACGGAAAGCCCCTTGTGCAGACCGAGAAGATGTATCTTATGAGCGCAGTGCGCCAGCTCTGCGAGGAGGTATTCCCCGAAGCGAAGCACGAAACGGTGCGCCTTGTGAAGAATGGCGGCTCGCTGTACACCTTCAGGATAAAGGACGGCTATCAGCAGATAGCGGAGCGTTTCGGGGACTATTCCGGGATAAATTCCGAGGTGGTGTCGGGCAGCGACGACCTCAGCGGTGCATTCCTGCGGGGAGTATTCGCCGCCTGCGGCTCAGTCACCGACCCGAATAAGGAGTACCATCTTGAGATAGTACTTCCCGACAGCGGCAGGGCTGAAAAGCTCCACAGCTTCATAAACGAACACGGCATGGCGATAAAGACCACTGTGCGCTCCCGTGGACGCAGGTCGTCACACGGCACGGGAAGTCTTGTGCTGTACGCAAAGGAGAGCGAGCTTATCGAGGACCTGCTGACCTACATCGGTGCGGGAAACCACTCCATGGAGATAATGCAGGTTAAGATAGTAAAGGACTTCCGCAACCGTGTAAACCGCTCGGTAAACTGCGAGAATGCAAATCTCGACAAGACCGTTGCGGCAGCGGAGAAAAGCGTGCGTGACATCGAGTACATATACAGTACAAAGGGCGCAGACTGGCTCTCCGAGGAGCTTCGGGAGACCGCCGCAATACGTGTGGAAAACCCCGAAATGCCGCTGTCAGAGCTGTGTCAGCAGTTCAGGCAGCCGATAAGCAGGAGCGGACTTAATCACCGCCTGAAAAAGCTGTCAAGGCTTGCGGAGGAGCTGCGAAACGGCGAGGCTGAATAATATCAGCCCGAAACGCACCCGTAGGGGCGAACATCGTTCGCCCGCACAACGGACACGCCAAAAAACATCCACGCAAACGTAGGGGCGACCTGTGGTCGCCCGCTGATACAGCACCCGCAGCAAACAATAATATCAGCCCGAAACGCACCCGTAGGGGCGAACATCATTCGCCCGCACAACGGACACGCTAAAAAACATACACGCAAACGTAGGGGCGACCTGTGGTCGCCCGAATTTACAAATGCCAACAAAAAGGGGCGGAATTGTCCGCCCCTGTGGTGTTTGAGTTCATAATTGCCGCCATACGGCAGCGAAGGTCTTTTATCTGATAAAGCTCGTTCTGATGGGCTTTTCGGGCTCGGGGAAGGTGATACCGTTCTCCTTGCCGAGTTCGATACACTTAAGCAGCCAAGCCATGTTCTTTGCGAGGATGCGTACAGTCTGGATGCCCTCCTCATCCTGCATTACCTGCTCGGGAGTGGAGCCATGCACCTGATTCCAGTACTGTGAGGAAACAACGGGCATGCTGCATATCGTGAGATACTTGTTGAGCTGGTCGAATGCTGCGGAAGCTCCGCCCCTGCGGCAGCTTACGATGTTAGCGGCGGGCTTGCCCATGAATGCGGATTTTCCCGAATAGAACGCCCTGTCCATAAATGCGGTGACAAGTCCGCTTGCCGCAGCATAGTGAACGGGCGAGCCGAAGATAAAGCCATCCGCAGTGCGAGCCTTTTCAACGAACGGGTTCACACTGTCGTCCATAAAGCATTTGCCGAGACCCTTTGCGCATGCGCCGCAGCCGATGCATCCGCAGATGGGCTTGTTGCCGACCCATACTATCTCGGTGTCGATACCGAGGTCATTAAGGACCTTTGCTGCCTCGTTAAGGGCGGTGTATGTGCAGCCCTTTTCGTGAGGACTGCCGTTTACAAGAAGAACTTTCATAAAAAAACTACCTCCGAATGATTGTAGGGGCGACCTGTGGTCGCCCGCCGAAATGGCGCAGGAATGCAGAGCGGGATTACCTCGTCCCGCCGCATATCGTGCGGATGGTTTTTGTAGCCGCATGAATGCGGGTATGATACATCATGCCCCTATTATTATACAATCTACCGAGGAAAAAATCAAGGGGCGGACAGCCCTAACAAAAGAAAAGGAACACAAAATGGAAAACAGACTTACAAAAACGCACATCGTGGCGCTGCTTGCGGTGGTGTGCTGCCTGCTGTGGGGAAGCGCATTCCCGATGATAAAGCTCGGCTATGCGGAGTTTTCGGTGACAGCTGAGGACACCGCCTCGCAGATACTGTTTGCGGGCTGCCGCTTTACTCTTGCGGGGATATTCGCATGGATGATAGGCAGCGTTGCGGCGAAAAGACCGCTGCTCCCCCGAAAAAAGACGATATGGAAGATACCCGTGCTAAGCCTGTTTCAGACGATATTACAGTATCTGTTCTTCTATATGGGACTTGCCCGCTGCTCGGGAGTGAAATCCTCTGTCATCAACGGCACGAGCGCCTTTGTGTGCATACTTGTATCGGCTCTTGTTTTCAGGATGGAAAAGCTCACCGCTCCGAAGCTTATCGCCTGCGCCCTCGGAGTGGGCGGCATCGTTATCGTGAACCTCGGCGGCAGCTTTGATGCGTCCTTTTCCTTCTTCGGAGAGGGGTTCATGCTGCTGTCGATGCTTGCCTACGCAGTTTCAACGGTGCTTGTAAAGCGGTTTTCCGCAGACGACTCCCCCGTGATGCTGTCTGCGCTGCAATTCGTACTGGGCGGAGCGGTGATGATAGCGGCAGGACTTGCTTTCGGCGGCAGGCTGTCGGTGATAACTCCCGCAGGGATTGCGATACTGCTGTATCTCGGCATGCTTTCGGCGGTGGCGTATTCGCTGTGGTCGGTGCTGCTGAAGTACAATCCCGTTTCAAAGGTGGCGATATTCAGCTTTATGACCCCTATCTGCGGAGTGCTGCTGTCAGCGCTGATACTCGGGGAGACCGAGCAGGCATTCAGCGTGAATGCGCTGGTGGCTCTGGTGATGGTCTGTGCGGGAATTTACATCGTAAATGCGAAAAAAGAGGACGGCTGACCTAAATCGCAGAGCGTAACAGCGCACATCCGAAACAGCGCAGGAATGTAGGGACGGGCATCATTCGCACATCCGAAACGGCGCAGGAATGTAGGGGCGACCTGTGGTCGCCCGTTTTCTCACGTGCCGAGAACAGCACACCGACGTCGCCCCGTAGCACAGACAATATATTGTACGTACGGAAATCCGACGGGACGGGCGACCACAGGTCGCCC
>JAFSHE010000270.1 GCA_017440445.1 Oscillospiraceae bacterium
GCTATCTGCCTGAGCAGCCGCCGCTTTATCTTGATATGACGGTCATGGAGTACCTGAACTTTGTATACGACCTTAAAAAATGCAAGCTGCCGCGCCGCTCGCACCTTAACGAGATATGCAACCTTGTAAAGATAACAGACGTTTCAAAGCGCGTTATCCGCAATCTTTCCAAGGGCTACAAGCAGCGTGTTGGTCTTGCACAGGCTCTTGTAGGAAACCCCAAGGTGCTTATTCTGGACGAGCCGACAGTCGGTCTTGACCCGAAGCAGATAATCGAGATAAGAACTCTTATCAAAAAGCTCGGTAAAAACCACACAGTTATCCTCTCCTCACACATTTTGTCCGAGGTGCAGGCAGTATGCGACCGTATCGTCGTTATTGACAAGGGCAAGCTCGTAGCGAATGACACAACAGAAAATCTGTCGCACAATCTTTCCGCAGACCATAAGCTGACTGTTCAGATAGAGGGTCCGCAGAAAGAGGTCAAGGCTTTGCTCGAGAACATACCGCAGATGGTTGAGGTACACGTCAACCGAGCAATCGACAAGACAACGACAGAGTACTCCCTCAACGCAAAGGAGGGTGCTGACGTTCGCCGCGAGGTATTCAAGCGCATGGCTGAGCGCAGCTACCCGATACTTCTTATGCGCTCGTCTGAGCTTACACTTGAGGAGATATTCCTGAAGCTTACAACAGGCGACTTTTACGGCAATATCGAAAACGGAGGTGTAAGCAGATGATAGCTATATTAAAGCGTGAATTTACATCTTATTTCACATCTCCGCTTGGTTATGTGTATCTAGCGGTATTCTACTGCTTTTCGGGACTTTTCCTGTGGATGTTCTCGCTGACAACAGGCTCTGCCGATATGTCTGCGACCTTCCTTTGGATGTTCTTCATAATGATGATACTCATTCCCGTTCTTACTATGAGAACGATGGCTGACGACAAGCGCCAAAAGACCGACCAGCTTACTTTGACATCTCCCGTAAGTCTTTTCGGCCTTGTAACAGGCAAATTCCTTGCAGCGTTCTCGATATTCCTTATCGGAGCTGTTGTGCTGCTCGTTTATGCTGTGTTTATTTCAGCAGCCGTATCCGATACTGCAGCTACAACGGGCGTTGAGGCGTCTTTCGGTTGGGCTTCCGTATTCGGAAATATCGTTGGCATCTGCCTTATGGGCGCTGTGTTTATTTCCGCGGGAATATTCATTTCAAGCCTTACAGAAAATCAGATGATAGCCGCTATCGGCAGCATCGGCGTGAATATCGTGCTGTATCTGTTTGATATCATTGCAAATTTCGTGCAGATAGATTGGCTTCAGCAGCTTATCATCTCGCTTTCTGTGTACAATAAATATCAGGAGTTCACCTACGGCATTTTCAGCCTTGGCAATATAGAGCTTGTTATTTCCTTGATTGATATAGTAGATATACTCACCATCGGTTTTAACAATATCGGCTTCGTCAACGCCCTGAACCTGAACATTGGTCCTGGAATAGTCACCTGAACCACCTCCGGCACCCGACACGGCATCTGCTTCAGCACTTTCTTCAACAGCCACCTCATTGATAGCTAAATCGTCATCAACCATAATTTCATTGGTGAAGGACTTAAAGCCATAATCCCAGCCTTCATTAACACCTGTGAGCTTCTTGAGTGCTTCCTCACTACCGACACTAGGAAGCCCTGTTACCTGGTTTCTGAGCTTTTCAATCAAGTCAGCTTCCTTTTCGGCATCAAAGATCACATCGCTGTCCGCGTCTTTGATCGTAAGTTCCGACGCCTTTTCCTGCACCACCCGGCAGGTCCTATCCTCCGGCATATCCCATCCTGCCCAACGGCAGAAGGCAGCGACTTCCCCGGGCATCTTGCCCAGGGCTTCCTGCAAATCCGCTCCCCGTGCAAAGGCCCCGGGATAATCCCGCGCATACAGCAGGGTATCGTTCCCGTTATGCTCCCAAATGA
>JAFSHE010000271.1 GCA_017440445.1 Oscillospiraceae bacterium
GACCGTTCTTCTCAGTGACCACCGCTTTTCAGCAGCCTGTCTATTATATCACTTTTCTTTTCGTTTGTCAAGTGCTTTTTTCGAACTTTTTCAAACTTTTTTCGTGATCTCCAGTGCGCCGTTTCCGTCGCTCTGTCAGACAGCTTTTATATTGTACCACTTTACGCCCCGAATGTCAACAGGTATTCCGACAAAATACTTCACAATAAGTTTTACGGGCTTTTAACAATAATAACAATTATGCACAAATACGGCGATTTCTTTCGTATTATCTTCCAGTTGTCCCTTATTTATACATCCTCCTACTATATAAATAAGATTTTGTCCGACATCTACTTGATTTTTTCCGATATACATTGTAAAATAAGTATATGACACCTAAGGGGGAATGTTTTTTGAAGCTCAACTGGAATCAGAAATACCTCACCATCGCAGCCTACGCAACGGGAGCTATAGTCGTAAGCGCCCTGGCGATAATGGTGATATTCAACTTTGACACCGTGATGGAAAAGCTTTCCGTCCTCGGCACGGTCACTATACCTATTATTATAGGAATTTTCCTTGCCTACCTGCTCAACCCGCTGATGATGACCTTTGAAAAACGCATGTTTAAAAAGTGGTCCTCATCCCCAGACAGGAAGAAACAGGGCAGAGCCAGAGCATTTTCCCTGACGCTCACCATGCTGGTGGTCGTGCTTGCATTTGTACTTATAATAGTAATGGTACTTCCGCAGTTGATAGAGAATATCGTCACCATCTTCTCAAACATGGACTCCTACATCTCCACAGTGAGAGATTTCCTCAACCGCACCTTCGAGGACTACCCCGCCATCCGTGAATTCTTCGGAAATCCTCTGGACGACTTCACCAAGTTCATCGGAGATATCTGGCAGCAGTATTCCTCCGAGCTTCTCGGCTTTGCGGGAAATGTGGCAAACGGAGTATGGGCTGTGCTTTCTGCGATGTACAATGTCATCATCGGACTTATCATCTCCATCTACCTGCTTGCGAAAAAGGAGATGTTCATCGGTCAGACAAAAAAACTCATCTTCGCCTGTGTAAAGATCACCACCGCACAGAGATTTCTGGCTGTATGCCGTGAGGCAAGCAAGAAATTCCTCGGCTCCATCGTCGGCAAGATAATGGAGGCGCTGCTGGTTGCCTGCATCTGCTTTATCGGATGTGTTATCATGGGTATGCCCTACTCGCTGCTGATCGCCGTTATCATGTTCGTGTTCAATCTCATCCCCTTTGTGGGACCGTTCATCGGCTGCATCCCCTGCACGCTGCTGCTGTTGCTGTCCGAGGACCCCATCAAGGCACTGTGGTTCGTGATATTCATGCTGATACTCCAGAACGTTGACGGAAACATAATCGCACCCTGGATACTGGGAGATTCCACAGGACTTCCTGCGGTGTGGATACTTATATCCATCCTTATCGGCGGAGGACTTTTCGGCATTCTCGGAATGTTCCTCGGCGTGCCTGTCTGCGCTGTCGTTTACATGCTGTTCAAGGAGTTCATCGAGAGCAGACTGCGCAAGAGATTTCTCCCCCGCAACACCAACGAATACGTGGGAGATGTAAGCTACATCACGCCCGAATACCGCCACGAGGAGAAGGAGGAACAATCCATCGCTGCGGTAGTAACCCCCGAGATACACAAGCCCACTTTTATGGAGGTGCTGCGAAACAAAAAGGACGAATACAAGGAACGCTTCCATATAGGAACAAAGGACAAAAAGAAGTGATAAACTGCCTCCCTGCGGCTGTCTGCGGGGAGGTTTTTGTATTAAATGACAATTCTCGGTCGTTAATTTATTGCACATAAACAATTTACTTTTTAAGAAAAAAATGATATAATAATTTTATGTAGTAAAACTGCAGCAGCCACGTCCGCCGATGGTAAGGCGGGTGTATCAGTCAATACAAACTCTACCACGAAAGGAAGTCAGTATATGTCAAAAACGATCTTAATTACCGGCGGCGCTGCCAGCGGTAAGTCCAGATGGGCGGCTACCCACTTCTCCGCCTGCGATTACGTTTTGTACCTCCGCGCGGGAGAATACGTGGACAAGGACACGCTCAACCGTATCGAGTACGGCAACAAGCAGCACGGAGTTGAGTGGGTGATAGTCACCGACACCGACAACGAGCCACAGAAGTATTTCAACGATCACAAGTTCATCATCTTCGACAGCCTCGGCTCCTACACATCAAGGATAATAGACGAGATGTGTCCCGACCCCGCCCGCATGTCAGAGTCGCTGCGTAAGGACATCGAAAAGCGTGTTATCAACGACATGACCGATATGTACCAGCACATCCGTGACATAGAGGGCTGTATCATAATCATCACCGTGGAAACGGGCTTCTCGGTAACGCCCGAGAACCGTTCACAGGCTATCTTCAGAGAGATACTCGGAAACGTAAACCAGCGTATCGCCAACATGAGCGACGAGGTATACTTCTCCGCCAGCGGAATACAGTTCAAGATTAAGTAAGCATTACATAAAAAGTGATCACGAAAGGATGAACCAAGTTTATGACATTTGAAGAATTCATTATGCAGGCGAGAGAAATGAACGCCTCCGATATCCACCTTACAGTAGGCGCACCCACAGTCGTACGTGTAAACGGCGAGCTGAGAAAGTACACAGAGCTCAGCGACCAGGTAGTAAACCGCACTATCCTTTCCATACTCTCCGCAGACCAGGAGAAGCTGCTGACCGAGGGTCACGACATCGACTTCAGCTTTGAGCTGAAGAACGGCGCAAGACAGCGTGTAAACGTGTTCCGTCAGAGCGGAAAGCTTGCTGCATGTATCCGTCTGCTTAACGCAGAGATCCCCACACTGGAGCAGCTCAAGATGCCTCCGATACTTCTCGAATTCGCAAAGAAGCGCCGTGGTCTTGTACTGGTAACAGGTCCTACGGGCGCAGGTAAGTCCACAACACTTGCAGCGATGGTAGAGTACATCAACAGAAACCGTGCATGCCACATCATCACGATAGAGGACCCCATCGAGTACCGCTACACACAGCAGAAGGCTACCATCCACCAGCGTGAGCTTGGCAGAGATGTTCCCTCCTTTGCGGGAGCGCTGCGCAGCGCACTTCGTGAGGACCCCGATGTTATCCTTATCGGTGAGATGCGTGACTACGAGACCATCTCCCTTGCTATGACAGCAGCCGAGACAGGACATCTGGTATTCGGTACACTGCATACCTCCAGTGCGGCGCAGACCATCGACCGTATCATCGACGCCTGCCCCATCCACGCACAGGACCAGACACGTTCTCAGCTTGCGAACATGATCCAGGGTATCGTAGCGCAGACCCTCGTACCCACAAGCGACGGCAAGGACAGAGTTGCCGCAGTAGAGGTAATGGTGGGCAACGACGCTGTAAAGAACCTCATCCGTTCCAACAAGATCCCCCAGATGGAGACCATCATGCAGGCAGGTCAGAGAAACGGTATGACCACGCTCAACGACAGCCTTGCAAAGCTGTACCAGAGCGGCGTTATCTCCTACGAGACCGCTCTCGAGTACTGCACAGAGCCTTCCGAGATGGAGAAGAAGCTGCTCTCCAGCGTAAGATAAAACAAAACCGCACAACGAAGCCCCCTCACACGAGGGGGCTTTTTTTCAGACTAAGGAAACGGGCGAACGATATCCGCCCTTTCATTTGTTTGCGAAAACCGCATAATCTACGACAAAACAGCGACACAAGGTCATAGCTCTATGATATGCCCGAGGGCAACGCACCCCGTAGGGGCGACCTGCGGTCGCCCACCGAAACAGCATTCAAAATAAACGGGCGGCCACAGGCCGCCCCTACATTTGAAAACAGGGCAGGATGATTCCTGCCCCTTGTGTTTATACAAGCTCGAAATCTATAAATCCGCCGTTCACGTTTACGTTGACGCACCTTACACGCACCTTGTCGCCTACGGTGAACACACTTCCGTCAGCCGCACCCGTCAGGATAACTCCGTGCTGCACCTCGTAGTCGCCGAGAGGCAGGTCGTTGACAGATATCATACCCTCAACGGTGTTGGGAAGCTCCACATAAACTCCGCCTGCGCTCACTCCCGAGATAATACCGTCGTACTCCTCGCCGATATGCTCCTTCATGTATTCTGCGGTGTAGAATTCCTCGCACTCACGCTCGCAGCGAACTGCGGCAAGCTCGGTGTTGGACGCCTGAAGCGCCGCACTCTGTGCGAAAGCCGCATACTTCCTGCACAGCTTTTCGTGGTCGAGAGCATAGACATAGTCCGTCAGGATACGATGAATAGCAAGGTCCGAGTATCTTCTGATAGGAGAGGTGAAGTGCGCATACTCGGGCATAACAAGTCCGTAGTGACCGACAGGCTCCTCGCTGTACTTCGCCTTCATCATGGTGCGGAGAACTATCTT
Organism: Oscillospiraceae bacterium; assembly: GCA_017440445.1. The sequence continues at coordinate 4,424 of JAFSHE010000271.1, forward strand.
GTTGATAACGCTGTACTTCTCGCTGTCACGGTTGTTTCTGATTATCGCCGCAAGGTCGGCGGCGGTGGAGCGCTCGCCTATTCCCTCGGGGTTTATGCCGATGGCGGTGAGCGTTTCGTTGAGCTGGATGAGCTTTTCAGCCGCAGGCGCCTCGTGGATACGGTACACAAAGGGGATCTTCTCCTTCATGGCGAGAGCCGCAGCAGAGTTGTTTGCAATCAGCATGAACTCCTCTATTATCTTCTCGGAAACTCCACGCTCACGGGGCTTTACGTCTATGCATATTCCGTCCTTGTCGGTGATTATCTTGCTCTCTACCGTGTCTATCTCGGGAGCGCCACGGTTTTCACGGTTCTTTTCGAGGATGGCGGCAAGCTCCTGCATTATCGGCAGCCTGTCGATAACTGCGGCATACTTCGCCTTTATCTCCTCGTCAGCCTCGCCTGCGAGTATCCTGTTCACCTCGGAGTAAACGCCCTTTACACGGCTGCGGATAACGGATTTCTCAAAACGGTAGCCCGTCAGCTTGCCCTGGAAGCTCACCTCCATCAGGCAGGAGAAAGCAAGCCTGTCCACATTCGGATTGAGGGAGCAGATACCGTTGGAAAGCTCCTTCGGCAGCATCGGCACCACCTGGTCTGCGTAGTAGATGGATGTACCCCTTGCATACGCCTCCTCGTCAAGCTTTGTACCCTTACGCACATAGTGGGAAACATCTGCGATGTGGACTCCCAGCTTGTAGCACTTATCGGTCTTGACGATGCTGATAGCGTCGTCGATATCCTTTGTATCCGCACCGTCGATGGTGAATATCGGCTCGCCACGCAGGTCAACACGGCGAAGCACCTCGTCCTCCTCAGGCTCGTCCATGTTGAACTTCGCCGCCTCAAGCAGCACCTCGTCGGGGAATACGGTGTGAAGTCCGTTTGCCATCATATAAGCCTGTGCGCCTGACTTTGCATTCTCGCAGGAGCCGAAGCTGCTTACTATCGAAACGGTGTGGTCGAAGTGACGCTCGCCACGTTTCTTGATGGTGAATACCACCTTCTCCCCCACACGCAGGAGATTTTTGCCCGTCTTTGTGATGGCAAGCGGCTCGTCGCACAGGTTATCGGGAAGCACCATCAGCTTGTTGCCCACAGGCACGATAACGCCCGTCAGCATAGCGTCGCTGTAAGCGGTCACCGCCACCACGACAGCCACGGGAGAGCGGTTGTACTCGTCTGCATCGGCTATCTTCCTCGCAAGCACGATGTCCCCGGGAACAGCACCCATCATGTCACGTCCACGCACGAAATACTCCACCGGCACATCCTCAGCGGTCATAAAGCCCGACTTCGCCGTAACACGTGTGATGACTGCGCTGAAATACGCTCCCGCATTCTTCAGCCATATCTTGTCCTTTTTTATGGTGATATCGCCGTAGCGTTTCATGTCCTTAAGCGCATCGTCAAACTTCTTCATGCCCTTTTTGTTTATACCCAGCTGCGCCGCTATCTGCTTTGCGGTCAGCCCCTTGCCTCCCGCCTCGTACAGCAGGGAGATTATACTCAGCTTAAGCTTGTTCATGATATCATTCCTTTCCTACGCTCTCCGCTTATTATCCACGGAAAGCCCTGTAAAATTCTGTCCTAACAAAAAAGGGCAGGTGCTTAGCCTGCCCATTGTCTTATTCGGAAACTGTGCTGTCAGCAGCGGAGCTTGTTGAGGTAGCATCCGCAGCGGAGCTTGTGTCGCTCTCTGTAACATCGGAAACATCGGAAGCAGAGGAAGTGTCAAGCACTACGCTGCTGCTTGTGTCGGCAGAGGATGTTGTATCCTGCTTGCTGCCGCCGAAGTGAACGTTGATGATGTTAACGCCCAGCGCAAGAACGAAGAAAACGATGGTCGCAGCAACGGTAGCCTTGTTGAGCTTAGCCTCCTTTGTTCTTCCGGAGTTCTTCTGGAAGAAGTTATCACTGGAAGCACCGCCGATAGCCTGTGACATCTGAGTTTTTGTATCCTTCATAAGTACAACAACGATGATAAAAACGCATGCAACGATCAGAACGATCGCACTGATTATTTCAAAAATACCCATAATTTAAAAATCCTCCATATATTCGCCCCGCAAAAAGGGTACAAGTCATATCATACCTAAGTATTATACCACGACCAAACAGAAATTGCAATAGCTTTTTCAAAAAAAATCGATCAAAAACACAGTAATAATTCCTCGGTACATTATATATAATGCATAAAAGAGCATTGTCCGAAAGGGCGGGTCATGACAATTCACACTAATTAAGGAAAGTGAGGTCGGATTTTGATTTTTTTGGTTGACAAAAGGAAAAAACTATGCTAAAATATGCATGATGTCCGCACAAAAGGACAGAAAAACTGACACAACAACTACATATACGGAGGTTTGGTTATGGATAAGCAGAAGCTTGCTCTGATAGGTCTGATACTTGCAGTAGTAGCATTCCTGTTCAACATCATTGGTATTTTCGTATTCTTCATTTCTTTCCTTGCTCCCCTCGTAGCTATCGCAGCTATCGTACTGGGCGGCATGGGTCTTAAGAATATCGACGGCACAACAAGCGGTCTTGGTATCGCAGCGCTTATCGGCGGTATCGTAATGCTGCTGTTCAGCATCCCTGTATTTATCTGCGGCGTATGCCAGTGCAGCATCATCTGCGCAGCAGCCGAGATGAACGCCAGCGGTCTTTCATCCAGCGATATCGAGAGCATATTCAAGGATCTGTATTAATTTAAGAATACAAGCAGACATTCCACGACCCTGCCCGATAGGGCGGGGTCATTTGTTTTAGCCACTGCAAGGGAGGAAGCATGTTCCCCGGATTTTATATAGCGGACAGATTCATAAACAGCTATGCCATCGTGGCGCTTGTCGGAGCGGTGCTTGCGGTGCTGTTCTCGTTCCTGTATTACAGGAAAAGCTGCAAGGCAGACGCAGACATCATACTGATGTATCTTTTTGCGGCGATAGGCGCATTTATCGGCATGCACCTGCTGTATGCCGTTACGAATATCCCAAACTTCAGGATACTGTCGAGGGCGGAGAACTTCATCCAGTTCGTGCAGCTTCTCGGGATGCTCGTGGGAGGCTCGGTGTTCTACGGCGGACTTCTCGGCGGGCTGCTGGGCGGCTGGCTGTACATGAAAAAGCTGAAGATGGACCCTGTGCTTACCACAGACTGTGCCGCTCCTGCGATTGCGCTGTTTCATGGCTTTGGCAGGATAGGCTGCTTTCTCGGCGGCTGCTGCTACGGAGTTGAAACACAGCACGGAATCGTGTTCACCGATGCACTGATAGAGTCCGCAAACGGAGTTCCCCGTGTTCCCGTGCAGCTTTACGAGGCGGCTTTCGAGTTCGCACTGTTCTTCCTGCTGTGGGGACTTCTCGCAAAGGGAAGGTTGAAGGGCAGGCTGCTGTGCCTGTATCTTACGGTGTATCCCGTAGGAAGATTTATTCTGGAATTCTGGCGTGGTGACGAGTACCGAGGCTTTCTGTTCGGACTGTCCACCTCGCAGATAATAAGTATCATACTGTTTGCGGTATCAGCGGCTGTGTTTATCTTCTCGCCGCAGAAGACCTCACAGGAAAACACCCACAAGGAGAATGAAAATGAAGCTTAGAAGCAAGGTATTCGCAGGACTTGCCGCAGCTATGATGCTGCTCACCTGCGGCTGTGCGGGCGGTTCCAGCAGCACAGCAGGCGCATCCACGGATGTACAGGCATCCGAAAATATTTCAGTTACGGAGAGTGAAAACATGAACGAAACAAAGACCTACAACCTGACATCCGAAAACGTAAAGCTTATCGGCAGAACAGTCGAAAACAACGGCACACTGTGGCTTGCACTTTCCGCAAGCGGCGTGGAGTTCACCTTTACGGGAACAAAGCTTACGCTCAATATCGCAGGCGACAATAATGTTTCCGCAGGCAAGGACAAGCAGGCTCGCTTTGCGGTGTACATCGACGGCGAAAAGACCCTCGACACACAGGTAGACGCAGCTGAAAAGGCATACGATATATTCACCGCTGACGAGGCGAAGGAAGTTACTGTAAAGATACTCAAGCTGTCCGAGGCGGCAGAGTCCATCATGGGCATCAGAAGCATTGAGGCGACAGGCTCCGAGCTTAAGCCCACCGCTGAAAAGGATCTTAAGATAGAGTTCATAGGCGACTCCATCACCTGCGGCTACGGCGTTGACGACGAGGTAAAGGAGAACCACTTCTCCACCTCCACCGAGGACGCAACAAAGGCTTACGCATACAAGACCGCCGTTGCACTTGACGCAGATTACAGCCTTGTTTCGTACAGCGGCCACGGTATCATCTCGGGCTACACAGATAACGACAAGAAGGTGACCTCCCAGCTGGTACCTCCCGTATACGAGAAGTTTGCAAAGACCTACACCGTAAGCCCCGAGTTCAATCCCATGGAGATAGACTGGGATTTCAGCCGCTTTGTACCCGATTTCATCGTTATAAACCTCGGTACGAATGACGCATCCTACTGCGGCAACCACAAGGACAGAGTGACCGAGTATGCAGAAAAGTACACAGAGTTCATCAAGAAGGTACGTGAGCATAATCCCGATGCGCACATTATCTGCGCACTGGGAGTGATGGGCGACTCCCTCTACAAGGGCGTACAGATGGCGGTGAAAGCATACACCGAGGAAACAGGCGATGCAAAGGTATCCTACCTGCGCTTAAAGCCCCAGGACGGTACAACAGGCTACGCTGCCGACTGGCATCCCACCGAGGCAACTCACGAGATAGCCTCCGCAACAGTGGTTGAAGAAATAAAGAAGCTGATGGCAGAATAAATACGTCGAAAAAATTGATTAAAAAAGCCCGCTTTGCGGGCAACAAAACAGCAAAACGGGACCTGAGAATGTTATCTCAGGTCCTTTTTTATATCATCTCTCCCCAAGCAGCCACTTGAAGAATTCAAACAGCGCAAATCTTATCTCTACTTCGGGAGCCTCCTCGTCGCAGATAAGCACATCGGGGAGAGCGTCCTCCGCCTGCTGCCTGTACTCCGCTGCGGCGGGAATACACAGCGGCGGGAACATCACGCACCACCAGTTTTTCCCCTCGCCGCTGCCGAGGGTCACCCGCAGTGCGGAGTATTCCCCCGCAGGGAGAGTCACATTATCGTACACCCGTGTGGTGAAGTACATCTCGCACAGCTCCGCTTTTGCGCCGTAATCCATGCCCTCAGCGGCGAGGAATTCACAGCTTGCCCGCTCTATCTCGGGGAGAAGCTCCATAGCCGCCGCTTTCGCCTCCTGCACGCTGTCAAGCTGCGATAGCCGCCCGCCGTATTCCGTCAGCAGGAAGTCCCTCAGCTTAAGCTTTACGGACTGGTCGCTGTCGCTGTCGGAGTTTGCGGGGATATGCAGGCGCAGCACCTCAGTCTGTATGCCCTCGCACTGCCGTGCAAACTCCCCGAAGCTGCCGAATACCATAGCAAGAGCTATCCCCGCCGCCATAATGATATCAAGTGAAAAACGTTTCATGTCAGTACCTCCTGTGTCGTCTGAAGGGATTATTGACAGCATGGGAATTTTTAATCACAGCGTTCCAAAATTATCGGGAAAGCCCTTGAAATAATCACACGGATAATGTATAATAATAACATGGGTCTGTGTGACCCGATATAATGACAATACACGGAGCATTTCCGTCACAGAAAGGAAGTTAATCATGCCCCTTGACGAGATAAACAGAGAGTTTTCATTCCCGCTGCAGAAGATAATCGATGAGTTCAAGCTGAAGATATACTATCTGCCCGAGGACGCAGGAAACACGCTGATATCCAGCAACGACACCAACCGTCCCGGACTTCAGTTTTCGGGATTTTACGAGTATTTCGACAACAAGCGCATTCAGGTAATGGGAAATATGGAGTACGCATACCTCAGCGGACTTGACGCTGAAAAGCGCCGCAAGAGCATCGCTGACCTGTTCGCATATCACTTCCCTGCGCTGATACTTACAAGAGGACTGGAGCCGTTCCCCGAGATGCTGGAGCTTGCAAAGGAGCATAATGTTCCGCTGTTCGGTGCGGAGGAAAGCACCTCGGTATTCATCTCAAAGCTGGTGGCATTCCTTAACTTACAGCTTGCGCCCCGTATCACAAGACACGGCGTTCTTATCGAGATATACGGCGAGGGCGTGCTTATCCTCGGTGAAAGCGGCGTAGGTAAATACGAGACCGCCATCGAGCTTGTAAAGCGTGGCCACAGACTTATCGCAGACGACGCAGTTGAGATAAAGAAGGCATCCAACATCACACTGGTGGGAAGCTCTCCCGATAATATCCGTCATTTCTTAGAGCTGCGCGGTATAGGCATCATCAACGCACGTCAGCTGTTCGGTGTGGGCGCAGTAAAGCTCACCGAGAAGATAGACATGGTAGTTGAGATGGAGCTGTGGAATCCCGAAAAGACCTACGACAGAATGGGCGTGGATACACACTTCATGACCATCCTCGGCGTAAAGGTGCCGCTGCTTACCATCCCTGTTAAGCCCGGACGTAACCTTGCGGTAATTCTGGAGGTCGCAGCGATGAACAACCGTCAGAAGAAGATGGGCTACAACGCAGCCAAGGACCTGCTCAGACAGCTTGGAATAGACTCGGACAGCGAGGAGATAATGTCCGACCTTAATATCTGATACACTCAAACTGAAAGGAAAAGAAAGACATGTACAATATAGGAATAGACCTCGGCGGAACAAATATCAAGGTAGGACTTGTAGACGAGAATTACAACATCGTTGCAAAGGCTACCGCAAAGACAAACCTCCCCCGTCCCGCAGAGGAGATAGCAGACGCCATCGTTGAGACCGTATGGGCAGCTCTCGGTGAGGCAAAAGTCACCATCGGCGAGGTAAACAGCATCGGTATCGGCACACCGGGCGTTGCAAACCGCAACAGCGGAATAGTTCTGTACAGCTGCAATCTTGGCTTCAACAACACAGACCTGCGCAGCCTTATCCAGAAGAAGCTGAACAAGGAGATATACGTTGAGAACGACGCAAACGCAGCAGCCTTCGGTGAGGTACTCGGCGGCGCAGGCAAGGGCTACAAGGATGTAGTCGTAGTTACCCTCGGCACAGGCGTAGGCGGCGGTATCATCATCGACGGCAAGATATACACAGGCTTCAACTACTGCGGCGCAGAGCTTGGTCATACAGTTATCAGCTACGGCGGCAGACAGTGCGGCTGCGGCAGAAAGGGCTGCTTTGAGGCATACTCCTCCGCAACAGCGCTCATCAACATGACAAAGGAAGCCATGGAGGAGAACAAGGACAGCAGGATGTGGGATATCTGCGGCGGCAACATCGACAACGTTGACGGCAAGACCGCATTCGACGGCTGGAGAGAGGGCGACAAGGCTGCATGTGACGTTGTGGATATGTACATCAACTACCTTGGCTGCGGACTTACAAACATCGTGAACACATTCCAGCCCGAGGTACTACTTATCGGCGGCGGCATCTGCAAGGAAGGCGAGAACCTCACAAAGCCGCTGAACGAGTTCATCCAGCGTGAAAGCTACTGCATCGACCCCAACCGCTCCACAAGACTGGATATAGCAAAGCTCGGCAACGACGCAGGTATAATCGGCGCAGCATACCTCTACACACTGGCAGAATAATTTGCCTGCTCCCGTGAATATAATATACGGGCGAACAAATTTAAAACGGAACGACGGGCGAACACTGTTCGCCCATACGTTTATATTACAGACGGCGCAGAAACAGTTTCCCACAAATTTATCAACATTCAGATATCGGAGGACAACGTCTTGGAATACGCTTCTCTTGAACAGCTCTGCCGTGACATCGGCGCAGAGTACCGCCTTAACGAGCCGCTGGCACCGCTCACCACCATGAAGGTAGGCGGCGGCTGCGATATACTTATAACTCCCCGCACTGAGGAGGAGATACAGAGCGTAGTTTCGCACTGCCGCAGTAACGATATACCGTTCTTTGTACTCGGCAGGGGCAGCAACGTGCTTGTAAACGGCGAGGGCTACCGTGGCTGTGTTATCTGGACGGGAAAAATGACAGGACATATCAGCACAGACGGAGAGCGCATCACCGCCTCTGCGGGCGCAGGACTTGTCACCGTATGCAAATGCGCACTGGAACATTCCCTGACAGGACTGGAGTTTGCCTACGGCATCCCGGGGACAGTGGGCGGAGCGCTGTACATGAATGCGGGCGCCTACGGCGGCGAGATGAAGGACATCGTTACCTCCTGCCGCTATATCGACGAAAACAGCGATATCAGGGAGATGACCGCTGCGGAGATGGAGCTTTCCTACCGTCACAGCTATTTCTCGGACAGGGGCTGCGTGATACTTTCGGTAACGATGCAGCTTAAAAAGGGCGACAAGGACGAGATAAAGGCGAAGATGGAGGAGCTTATGCAGCGCCGCCGTGACAAGCAGCCGCTGGAATATCCAAGCTGCGGCAGCACCTTCAAGCGGCCCGAGGGGCAGTTTGCAGGCACGCTGATCGACCAGTGCGGCCTGAAGGGCCTGCGCGTGGGCGACGCGAGTGTGAGCACGC
>JAFSHE010000272.1 GCA_017440445.1 Oscillospiraceae bacterium
GAGTTCAAGCCTTATTATGTGCCGTCTGATTTCCTTCACGCAGTAAGTCATTACGATTTTGAAGGCTCGCTTATCGGCGACAAGGCAAACTCTGTAGTGTTCGATAACACCAAGCTGAAAAGAGCGGTGCCATCGTTTGTTGCAACAGTGCGTTACGATCAGGGGATAAGAATGACCATCGAAAATGTGCTTGCACATAAGGAGCTCCAGCAGGAGGATAAGGAATTTGACGAGTGGTGCGATAAGGTGATCGCAGCTATGGAATCAGCCAAAAAGGCAATTGTTGAATAAAGAAAGGAATCAAATAAAATGGTTAACGTGAAGGGAAGATGGGCGCTTATCACAGGCGCAAGCAGAGGAATTGGCTATCTCACAGCGCTTTTTATGGCAAAGCAGGGCTGTAATCTGATACTTCACAGCAGAAAGCCAGAGAATACTGAAAAGGTGCTTTCCGAGGTAAAAGCTCTCGGCGTTGAGGCTTACACCGTTTCAGCAGAGCTTTCCGATCTTGATGCTGTTGCTGCGATGCTAAAGGAGATTGACGACAAGGGTACTGTTGTCGATATCGTGCTTAATAACGCAGGACTTCAGATAGCATACCGAAATGAGTATTTCAATACTCCTGTTTCCGATTATACTGAAAGCTTCAAGATAAATACTATCGCACCTGCTATGATATGCTATCACTTTATGCCTAAGATGATAGAGCGCGGTTTCGGCAGAATACTTAATACAACAAGCGGTATAAGACTTGAGCCGCAGCAGGCAGGCTATTCCGCAAGCAAGGCTGCGCTTGACAAGATAACTATAGATCTCGGCTCTACTGTCGAGGGTACAGATGTAATGATAAACCTCACGGATCCGGGCTGGTGCAGGACTGATCTTGGTGGTCCTCACGCTCCCAATGCGCCCGAGAGCGCAATTCCCGGTATCGTTGTCGGAGCATTCGTTGATGATAAAAAGTCGGGCAGATATCTTAACGCGCCTTTCTTTACGGGCATGACGCTTGAGGAGGCGGTTAAGAAGGCAGAGGCTGAATTTGACAGCCCCTATGGTAAATAATTTATTTTAAAAAAGACCGCCCTGACAGAGATGTCAGGGCGGTGCTTTTATAGCGTTGTTAAAGTAGTTTTACTGTTCGATCTGATATGCTTCATAGGTCTCGTTGTAGAGATAATGCGTCATGTCAAGGACAAGATCTTCTACTCCGTATCTGTTGACGCTGCCGTCCTTAAGACTGATAGACGGACACCATTGCAGGGAATCTCCATCACTGTCAACTATGTTGATAACAGAACTCGGCATGATATCGCTGAAATTGCACTTAAGAAGTATAGGTGCACCAACTTCACTGCGATAATATACCTCGCCTGTTTCACCCATATATCCGTTTTCCTCAGTCAGAAGCCACTCGTTTACAGCAACAGAAGCATAGGGGTCTTGCGGTATTATCAGATAAAGCTCATTTCCGTAGCCTGCATTGATGCAGTTGGCATCGGGAATATCAGCGATAAAATCAAATTCTGTTGCATATTCGCTGTTGCGTAATATCTCTATGCATTCGGCTGCGCCGGCTTCTTCGTCAACATAGCCGATCAGAACGACACCGCACAAATAGCTATCATCTAATTCTTGCTGACGCTGTACAACATCGGGATTCCAGCTATCAGGCGCGAGAATATCTGGTTCATCAACATTTGTGCTTGATGCCGAAGTGGTGGCTGCTTCGGTTTCTGTCTGTGTTGAAGTGGATACTGAAGTATCTGATGTCGTGCTGCTTTCGGTATTGCTTTCGGCGCAACCTGCCATTGTCAGTAGCATTGAAGTTGTCAAAAATGCGGAAATAAGTCTGTTTTTCATTAAATCACCTCATAAGATATTCAATTCGATGTTATCTTAA
>JAFSHE010000273.1 GCA_017440445.1 Oscillospiraceae bacterium
GGGACAACGTCACTTGCGGTTTATCAAGAAACACAGGCACTCGCTTTATCTTGACCTGTTGATGACTGGCAAACTCAATAGTTACCTCGCAGATATCGACCATCAGGCAGAGGATATGTTGCTTATGGTGATGGAAGAAATGGCTGAAAACGAGGATATCACCGAGCAACTTAAGGCAGAGAATCAAATTGAATGGATTACTAAAATGAACAATGCAAAGCATACAGCGATTGAGATCATAAACAACATACTGATTTACGCATAAGCTATCAGAGGCTGCCGCAGACTTATTCTGCAGCAGCCTCTGATGTTTAGATTATAATTTTCCTATACTCGCATCAATTGCTTTGTCATCAGTAATATCGTTACAGTCAACGTGTTGAGAGATAGCTATACTGATTGAGTTTCTTCGCAGACTGTGCTATAATTTGTTAAGCTATCATCCAGACAGGAGTGAGAGAATATGAACACCCAAAAAATGATCCGGCCTCCGGTAGAAGTAAGCTACGCGGAGGAATTGAAAGCACTTACGGAAAATGATAAAGGTACACGTCCGCTTAACTGGAAGCTGTCTCCTGCGGCGGTGAGAACTTTCATACTGGGAAGTTCTAAGCCGGTGGAGTACAGCGGCGGTAGTGTCACAATAAACAAAAAATATTTCGGAAACGATGCGCTTGTGGAGCGGTGCATTATTACGCTGACCGGAAATCGCGGACTTATGCTGGTTGGTGAACCAGGCACAGCAAAGACCATGCTATCTGAATTACTTTCCGCCGCTATCAGTGGTGTAAGTACAAATACAATTCAGGGCACCGCAGGAACAACCGAGGATATGATAAAGTATTCATGGAACTATGCCATGCTGCTTGCCAACGGGCCAACCCGTGAAGCTTTGGTGCCATCTCCGATTCATGTCGGAATGGAAAAGGGAATAATCACACGATTTGAGGAGATTACCCGAACAGGCGCAGAGATTCAGGATAGTCTTATCAGCGTGATGAGTGACAAGGTGCTTAATGTGCCGGAGCTTGGCGACGAAGGTATTCTTTTTGCCCGTCCGGGCTTCAACGTTATTGGTACCGCCAACACAAGAGATAAGGGCGTAAACGAGATGAGCAGCGCCCTCAAGCGCCGATTCAACTTTGAAACTGTCATGCCGGTGCGCGAGGTTGATATGGAAAAGCGTATTATTATCAACGAGGTGGAAAAGCTTGCCCGTGAGAGTGGTGTCGATATGACTCCAGATGAGGATATTGCCGAGCTGCTTGCGTCTACATATCACGAGTTGAGAGAGGGCGTTTCCTCTCTTGGGCATCGCATTGATAAACCTGCATCGGTCATGAGCACGGCAGAGGCTGTATCGGTATATTACCAGACCATGCTCACCGCTTACTACTATGGCGGAGCAATAAATGTGCAGTGTCTTGTAGAGAACCTCACAGGCGCGGTACCAAGGAAAACCATGACGATATAGAAAAGCTGAAAGGCTACTTTGCAACGGTTATAAAGGATAAGAGCACAAAAGAGGGCGGATTATGGCAGGAGTATTACAAGGCGAGGTCTTTCCTGAAATAAATGTTGGACTGCTTGAGCGAGTGGAACAACTGGTGGAAGCTGCCTGCGATTATTCATCGCAGACGGTGTTCTTTCCTGTGCGTCACCACAGCCCGGCATGTTCATTGCACCTGAAACGTGTCATAGCAGAATACAGACCGGACTGCATACTTGCAGAAGGGCCGTCAGACGCAAACGGGCTTATTGACGTTCTGATAGACTCTAAAGCACCCGTTGCGATATATTGTTCTTTTTCGGATAAAAAAGGAGAAATATCGGAAGATAAAACAGATTATAAGTGTTATTATCCTTTCCTTGATTGTTCACCCGAACTGGTGGCTCTGCGTGAGGCCGCAGCGCTTGGCATAAAGTCGGAGTTTATCGACCTTGCTTACTGTGACATTCTCAAAAGCCAAAAAGAAGGACGCGGACTGCGCAGAAACGATGCTTCTTATAACGATGATTATCTTATTACGCGCAGCAGTTATATCTCAAAGCTGTGCCAACAGCTCGGTATGCGAAGCTTTGACGAGCTTTGGGAAAAGTATTTTGAAATATCCGCTTTTGAACAGGAAACAAAACAATTTATGCGAAGTCTTCTGACTTATTGCCTTATCTCCAGAGATGATACGTCACCTGAGGAACTGGCTGAGGAAGGGTGCCATGCTCGTGAAAACTGCATGGCTCGGCATATTATCGAAGCAAAGAAGGAATATAACCGCATATTGGTCGTAACAGGCGGCTTTCACACCTGCGTTCTGCCTGAGCTTGCAGCGCAGGACGATATTAAGGCGGAGAAAAAAACAAAGAATACTCAGCAACTGTATCCCATTGCCTAGTCGTATGAAGCAGCTGA
>JAFSHE010000274.1 GCA_017440445.1 Oscillospiraceae bacterium
ATCGGGAGCAATATATTTTTTCTTGTAGCGAAAATCGATCAGCGTAGACAGGTTATCGTCTGCCTGAAACACTATATCAGAGCCTTTTCCGCCATCGCCGCCGTCGGGTCCTCCCGCATTTACATATTTCTCGCGATGGAACGAAACCGCACCGTTGCCGCCGTTTCCCGCCTTGATGGAGATCTCGACCTTATCAACAAACATTGCCGTCCCCGCCTTTCTTATGATCTAGTATACCGCGATGCCGTCAAAGAATACGGCACGCTCTCAAAAACGACAAATAAGGCGGATCACTGCAATCCGCCTTATGATGTTACCGTAAAGGTGATCAGTCAGCGTATACGCTAACCTGCTTTCTGTCTCTGCCAACGCGCTCAAACTTTACTGTGCCGTCTGTCAGAGCAAATAATGTATCGTCGGAACCGATACCTACATTGTTTCCGGGTTGAATGTGTGTGCCGCGCTGTCTAACGAGAATGTTGCCAGCCAGTACAAACTGACCGTCAGCGCGCTTTACGCCAAGTCTCTTGGACTCGGAGTCACGACCGTTCTTTGTAGAACCTGCACCCTTTTTATGTGCGAAATACTGTAAACCTAATCTAATCATTGTGTTATCCTCCTGTTATTTGATCTCAAGCTTTATCTTCTTGTGCTCAGACGCAATATACTCGATATGCGCACAGAGCGACGCTATAAGCTGCTGCGAAGGCTGATGCTGCTGTGTGAGAGCAAGACGAACCTCGTTCTCCATCACATCGACCTTTGCCTGCGCACCGAAAAACTCTGTTATGGTGTTGCAGGTAAGCTCTACCGCAGAGGTGATAGCCGCACAGACTATGTCATTGCCCTCTGTTCCGTAGCCCGCATGACCCGAAACACTAAAACCTGTAAATCGGTCGTTTTCCCTATAGAAAACCGCTTTAAGCATTATGCGTTGATAGCTTCAATTCTTACCTGGCTGTAAGGCTGTCTGTGACCCATCTTTCTCTTGATGTGCTTCTTGGGCTTGTAAGTGAAGACTGTGATCTTCTTAGCCTTGCCGTTCTTCAGGAGAGTAGCCTTAACGCTTGCGCCGTCAACATAGGGAGCGCCAACGGTAACGCCGTCGTCCTTGCCTACCATGATAACCTTGTCAAATGTGATCTCACCTTCAGCTTCGAGCTTCTCGATGAAGAGGATATCGCCCTCTTTAACCTGATACTGCTTTCCGCCTGTTTCGATTACTGCGTACATATTTTTTACCTCATTTTTATCAGACTCGCTGCGTCAGGGCGCAGTTATGCTTAAGACCCTGCACATGCGGCTTAATAAGTATATCACAATTAAAACGATTTGTCAAGCGCAAAGTCAAGATTTTTTTGTTCTCATCAGCTTTTAGGCATAGTATCCATAAAAAAGCGGAAAAAAATGAACTTAATGTACAAAATTCCAATAACAGGCAGATATTTTATTGACGTTTGTCGTTTTTTGTGGTATACTTTAACTATTAACACATATTGTCATATCCGACATTTGTAATACCCGACAGGAGGAAGCACCATGAGTACCACCAAGAAAAAATCAGGAGCAACCGAAAAGATCGCGTTCATACACAGCATATTCATACTTTCCGTATGTGCGATCTTCGGAGTTATCAACTTCATTCAGAACGCTACAGTAAACGCTATCATCATAATTGCGTGCGGTGTCATTGCGTTTGGCGTAGCACAGCTGCTCAAGAAAAAGGCCACTGTTGAAACACGCGGCTTTATCCTCTCTATAGTTCAGCTCGTTATTATAATAGTTATGTCAGTTGCAAACAACGCTATGCAGGATATGTTTGCACTGATGCTTGGCTCCATGGCGGTTGCCGCTATCTATTACAACAAGAAATGTCTGTATACCCACTGGGCGATCATGGATATCGCTGCTATCGCAGGTCTGTTCATGAACGACCTGTTCTACGGCGGTGCAGAGCTCGGCTCGCTTATCAAGGGTATTGCAGGTATCAACGTAGGCTCTTTCCTTATCCTTTACCTTGTAAAGTGCAGCCTTGGCTTCATCAATGAAGCACAGCAGGCAAAGGCCGAAGCAGACACACTTCTTGAAACAGTTCAGAAGCACATGGACGAGACCGAAAAGCTTGCAGAGCAGCAGCGCCATGTAGTTGAGCAGATAGCTGCCG
>JAFSHE010000275.1 GCA_017440445.1 Oscillospiraceae bacterium
AATGTTTGCACAGGGCATCAGAACTGCTCCGCCCACGTTGCAAGCTCTGCGCTGTCAGGCTTACCGTTTAACAGCCTGCCTGTGATGATCTCCGCACCCTTGCAGCTGTCCGAGAGCTTTTCAGCGGTCTTTCCGAAGCCGCTTCCGCCCGATGTCGCAAAAAGAACTATCTTCTTGCCCGAAAGGTCGTAGCTTTCAAGGAATGTGTTGATGATAGTCGGTGCGATGTACCACCATATCGGGAAACCGAGGAATATCACATCGTATTCGTCCATATTCCCGAGCTTTTCTGCAATCTCGGGGCGTGAGGAGAGGTCTTTCATCTCCACCGAGCTTCAGGAATTCTTGTCCTGCCAGTTGAGGTCAGCGGCGGTGTAGGGGACAGCAGGCTTTATCTCGAAAAGGTCAGTGCCTGCCGCTTCTGCGAGAGCCTTTGCCGCCTTTGCGGTAACTCCGCTTGCTGAAAAGTATGCTGTAAGTTTCTTGCTCATGATGTCCTCCTTGAAGTATCTGAAAAACTATTTCTTGTACCAATAGAAAGTATAATGCGAATGCTGTTTAAATCCCAGTCGCTTGTAGAATTCCATATCTGAAATCACATAAGCCTTTTTTGCCCCAAGCGCATAAGCATTTTTTAATGCTTCTGAAATAACGAGTTTTGCGATACCCTTGCCACGATAGTCAGGGGCAGTGCATACAGGCTCAACATAGGCATAGTCGGTATCAGTATCATACCATAGTCCGCAGTACGAAACAAATTCCGAGCTTTCGTTTACAGCGGCAATATGCGTTTTTGAGTTGATGTGCGGTGCTGACAGCATTATTCTCTGCTTGTCGAGAGTTTCCTCATAAAGCGGCAGGTCGCCATGATGGTCAAAGCCTTTCCACAGCATTTCGTGGTGCTTGCAGAGGTCTTTCTCGGTATCGAGGCTTTTCAGGGATAACCCCTTGTCAGTGCTTGTGATGAAATCAAACCCATCTATCTCAAGCTCAAGTATATTTTCGGTCTGCTCATGTGTTGTAAAACCGTACTTTGTCAGCAATTCCGCTGTCCTTATGTCATTATCGTTTACAGCTATGCCAAGACCGTTTTCGTCAGAAAGATTCTCGACCATATAGTCGAGGATATCCTTTTCAAGCTCCTCGTGACCTTCTTTCACAGCGAAAAATGCCTCCCCGAAATAGTGGTCGTATATTGCGGCTCCCACCAGCACCTCATCAGCAAACCATAGTCCTATTTTGTCGATAGCTTCTCTGTCAAAATCGGGATGATGATACATCCATTCCCATCTTGCCCAATTCCAGTTGACGTGAGTAAGGTCATTCTGACAAAGCTCTATCAGGAATGTGCGGACGGTTTCGTAATAAGAATCGTTGAATTTCCTGAAATCGTAGCTCATAACTCACCTCATTATTGATGGATTACTGATACTGTAATCCTGCTTCACTATATCAAAAGTCTCGATAAAAGGAATTCCGTTTTCGTATATCCACCGCTCGATGAATACAGGCTTCACAGCAAATAACCTCTCGTTTTCAAGGGATGTATACGCGTCAAACGAGCCTTTGAAGCACTCCTCAAATTGTCGGCAGAAATCTGCATTATCAAGCGGATGTCCAAGCTCCTCGCATATTCCCTCGATCTGAATATTGTCGATACACAGAGCAACATTGCGGTTGCCTGAAAGCTGACGGTATTTCCTGAATGTGCAGTCCGTCTGAAAATAAAATGTCCCGTTCATCTGAATAACGCTCATCATGCGCGAGGAAACTATATCATTTTCAGAGGTGGAAAGCACCATTTTCTTCGCCTTCCCGAAATCCGAGAGAAAGGCTTCGTATTTTTCTGAAAAGGTGTGCATGGGTATTCCTCCATATTAACCCTTATATCTCGGGTATCTGTCCTTGTCCGCTTCTGTTATCTCACGAAGCACGCGGCAGGGCACTCCCACCGCAATAACATTCGGGGGAATATCCTTTGTCACAACGCTTCCTGCGCCGATAACGGCGTTGTCCCCGATAGTCACACCGCCGAGGACGATAGTGCCTGTGCCTATCCATACGTTGTTGCCGACTGTTATGGGGAGAGCCACCTCAAGACCCTCGTTTCTCTGCTCTGCGTCAAGAGCATGCTCCGCAGTGGTAAACGTACAGTTTGGCGCAATGAAAACATGGTCACCGAATGTCACCTTGCCGCCGTCAAGTATCTGACAGTTGTGATTAGCGAAGAAGTAATCACCGACAGTGGTGTTGTAGCCGTAATCGCACCAGAAAGGCGTATTTACAGCAATATCCTTGCCCATCCTGCCGAATATCCTTTTGAGTATCTCGCCCTGTGCCGCACAGTCAGATGGCTTTATCTGGTTGAATTCGTGGCAGAGGTCGTTGCACCTCGCAATGTCTGAAAGTATCTCGGGGTCATAGTTTGCGTTATACAGATAGCCTGCTGCGGCCTTTTCTTTTTCGGTCATGATATTCTCCTTTATCTCTCAAACCTCACCACATACGCTCCCAGCACCTGCTGACAGGGTATAGCGGCGGCATTCTCTGCGGTAAATTCCTGATTCGGATAGATGTTCTTTATCTCTGTCGGAATTGCAGGAAGTGTCTTTCCTATGCTCTCGCCGTGAGCGTCGCTGTCGGTGAAGCTCCATCTGAAGCGGCAATCGCAGAATTCCTTGTTGGCTGTGATGATCTCAGGCGGACGAAGCACTGTATTCTCCCCGAGGAAGAAACAGCCGTCATTGTCCTTTTCAGCAGGGCAGGAGCCTTCAATTCCAACGCCTGTGAAGGCTATCTCAAGGTGCTCTGTGCGGAATGTTACGGTGCTTCCCGAGCGGAAAAACTGCACATCCTCCCAATACCCGACGTTGAGCCAACCCTTGACGCCGTCCTTTTCGACAGCAGTGTTGAATTCAAGATAGCTTCGCTCTCCGTCAGTTATCTCAGCATTTATGCGAAGCACAGGCCGAAGTGATGTGAAGCCCTCAGGCAGTATCGCCCGAAGCCTGTCCTGCTCCACACCGTAAGCCATTACATATTGCTCTGTTTTCATGTGTTGTCCTCCGCAAGAAATTCTCTTATCTTTTCGCTGATAAGCTGATATTCGTGGTCGTGGACATAATGCGGGCAGTCAAGCTCTATGTATTCTCCGCCCTCGACCTGCGCGATATATTCTTTCGGAATACTGCGCCATGTCTCCTTGTCGAAAGCAGTGCCGCCGCTTCCGTCAGAAATAAACAGAAGCATAGGAAGCTGCGGTGCGCCCTTGCTCTCAACAAGCTTTGCGTTATCCTTGACAGCCTCTGTTTCTTTCAGCATAGTCGAGGTAGCTGTGCGTGTGTAGAAAACAGCTCTGTAAATGTCCTTTTCCTGCTCGGTCAGCGTGCCGTGAAGAATAGCCTCGCTCTCGGAAATTCCGGGAAGAAGTCTTGTTATCCCGAAATCCGCCGCCCAGCTTGAAAGGCTAAGCATAAACGAGTTTATCTCCATGCTCTCATAGTATTTCGGCACAGCCATATCCAGCCCGATTATCGCAGTGACTTCCTCAGGGTATTTCTGCGCCCAGTACAGTGCTTCAAGACCCGACATCGAGTGAGGGCACAGGATATATGGTGCGGTCATTCCTGCGGCAGTAAGTGCGGCTCTTGTATCTTCGAGCATGGTGTCGATGTCGCGGCTTCTGTCAACGACATCGCTGAAGCCATAGCCGAATTTCTCGACTACTGCAATCTTGTAGTCATCGCTCAAAAGCGAATACAGCGACCTGAAATCCAGAATAGGTGAGCAGGTGCCGCTTCCCGACATAAATACAAGCGTAGCTTCGCCGTTACCCTCTGTGTAGACGCTCATATTGTGACCGTCTACCTCGACCAGCTTTCCAAGCGGCGTGAGAAGCTCTTTTACGCTGTTGAGCCGTATTTTGTGATTTATGAATATACCTGTCATCAGCAGCATCAGGGCTGCTAGTATTAAAGATATAATGATTAAGGCTTTTTTCCTTTTTGTCATGTTGTACTCCTGTCAATATACCATTATCGCAAGGGTATGTATGTTCATCAAAATTCCTTTGCATTTATTATATCATACCATAAATAAAAAGACAATACAAAAAATAAACATAAGCCTGCAAGCCACTTGCACTTGAAACTGAAAAATATTTTGAAAAGGTATTGACAAATCGAGTTTTTGGTATTATAATAACAGGTGTTATATAACAAATGTTATTAAGGAGAGATAATATGCCCCCAAAGTCGCAGATAACAAGAGAAATGATAATCACTGCAGGTCTGGAGCTTGTCCGCAGCAGCGGAGCAGAGGCGGTAAATGTCCGCAGGATAGCGGCGGAGCTGAATTGCTCCACACAGCCGATAATGTACCAGTTCAGTACGGTTGAGGAGCTGAAAGCGGAGATATATTCCGAGGCTGATAAGCTACACAGCGAGTATATCATGACCGCAGATGTCGCAACGGATGACCCTATGCTCGCAATAGGTATGAGATACATCAGATTCGCGGCAGAGGAAAAGCACCTGTTCCGTTTTCTGTTTCAGTCGGATAAGTACGCTAACAGCGGTTTTGAGGAGCTTGTCGGCAGCGAGGAGCTTGCTCCTGTTTTTGCAGTGCTTCAGGCGGAAGCGGAGATCACAGAGCAGCAGAGCAGGGAAGTGTTTGCGTCGTTATTTCTGACGGTGCATGGAATAGCGAGCCTGCTTGCAAATAACTCAATGCAGTATGACGAGGGCTACTTCGTCAGCATCCTTACAAATGTATACATGGGCGTGATAGGCGCAATGAAAGGCGGAGAAATATGAGAAAGTTTTATGAAAAGAGCGAGATATGGTTTGCGGTGACATGGATAATCATTTATGTCGTGGGAGTAAGCGTTGCGGACAGCATTTCTGAAAGCATCGGAATGCCTTCTCTGATAACGTTGATCTTCAGTGTTGCTATGGCTACGGTACTGATAGTGTTCATGAAAAAGAATGGTTTTATGGAGCAGTATGGTCTGTGTAAATTCAGCGGAAGCTATAAGGCATTCCTGTTTTTTGTGCCGCTTGCTGCGATATGCTCGATAAATTTCTGGAACGGCATAGCTTTTGAGCCGTCAGTAGGTCAGTGCGTAATTATAGGTGCTGCAAAGGGTATCGGCGGAATAATGGAGGAGCTTATATTCAGAGGTCTGCTGTTTGTAGCTATGTGCAGGACAAATGTAAAGAGCGCGATTATCGTTTCATCTGTGACATTCGGAGTAGGGCATATCGTTAATCTGCTCAACGGCGCGCCTGTATTCGATACTGTGTGTCAGATAATTTATGCGGTTGCGATAGGCTTCTGTTTTACGGTGGTATTCAAGACGGGCAAGAGCCTTA
Source organism: Oscillospiraceae bacterium (assembly GCA_017440445.1). The sequence goes on from JAFSHE010000275.1 coordinate 5,373, forward strand.
TTCCTTGCATAATTGCTCATTTCGTGGTGAATGCTTCAAGTGCTCTCAACGTAGCGTTTGCTGATATGCAGATGTATATTATCGTGACGATATTCCTGACCGTAGTTTCCGCAGGATATGCGATATACCTTGCTGTGAGATATAAGGATAAGTTGCTGGAAGCTATATAAGATCAAAGCCGCTTTTGATGTAATGTCAAAGGCGGTTTTGTGATCGTTACGACTTTCTGTCGGAACATTGAACAGAACAAAAAATAAACAGGCAGGGAAGATGTGAAATGCTCCCTGCCTGTGTTTTCAGCCTGCAAGCTGCTCGCAGACCTTTTCAAAGATGTAGACTTTTTCTTCGTAAGTAAGATCGTGTTTTGCAAGCTCCTTTTCAATGATGTGCGCGTACAGCTCGCCGAATGCCTCCTGGATTGCCTCTATGTCCTTCTCGTTTGTAGGCGGATGAAGGATAACCTTTATCTTTTCCTTTGCTCGTGACATATCATCAGCTCCTTTCAGAGTGATAATATGTAAGTGAGATCTGGGTGATTTGCAGTTGTGGAGAAAAATACATATCAGTCCCAGTTTATGAACTCTTTATATTCAAGCTCGATTTTACAGTCAGGGCATTTTAGAAGATGGCAAGGCTGTGTGAAATCAGCGTTAAGAAAATCTTCGGTAGATATCGTTGACATATCAGCACTACATTTGCTGCATTTGTGTGGAAAGGTTGAGTATAATTTGTAGTCTTCCGTAAGTTCTTTATGAGAAATATACTCTGGATCAGGTTCTCCAGATAAAAGAGAGTACAATGACTGGCGTTTCTGTCTGTTCGGTCGGTTTGACAGTTTGATAAATATTGAATGACTAGGTCGATTATCAATATTTCCACATTTTTTACACACAAGAACAATATGATCGATGCTGATTGCACCATCAGGATGGGGATGTTGTTTAAAAAACTGTTTATATGTTTCGCCAAGTTTGCCTGTACATGCTTTTTTTAGTGTTTCTGTATATGTATGAGGATACAGTGTTCCTGTGCCAAAATGCAAGTCTATTGCTTTTTCACACTGCGGACAACGCATACAATAGCCAAATCCCATAATTACCTCCTATTTTTCAACAAAATACTAACCTTTCCTGTATAAGTTTTTTTATTATTATATCATATTTATTTGCGTTTGTCGTGTCTTTTTTGGGACAATTTGTGCCGAAGTCAGTATTGTTATGCTAACTGTCCTGAAAATAGCCCATATATTATGGTAAACTATAATTATAGTAATGTAGTAAAAAACAGGAGGTAGCTATGATACTCGGACTTATCGTATCGGCATTGTATATAACCAGTGAGGTCATGAAAGAGCACAGGCAGATGCACGGACCTCCTACACAGCAGGAGCGCGAGTGGCGCGAGGCCATGAATGCCACTAACAAAAATTATGAGATGCGTATGAAAGAGATATGGGGCGACAAATGGAGAGAGCATTCTGATAAAAGGGGGTGAATGTCGTGTACCTGTCAGGACTTAACGACAAGCAGCTTGAGGCTGTCACGGCAACAGAGGGATATCTGCGTGTTATCGCAGGCGCAGGCAGCGGCAAGACTAAGCTGCTGGTCAGCCGTTACGCTTATCTCGTAAAGGAATACGGCATCGACCCTGCAAATATCCTTTGCGTGACATTCACAAACAAAGCCGCAGGCGAGATGAAGCGCCGTATACGCTCGCTTATCGGGGAGGAATACAGCACCTCGCTGATATGCACATACCATGGCTTTTGCGTGAGAGTGCTGCGTGAGGACATCGAAAAGCTGTTTTACCCGAAGGAGTTTCAGATAATCGACACTTCACAGCAGAAGTCCATACTCGGCGATATCTATCAGAAATACGAGCTTAAGCTTGACCATGCAAGCTTTGAGAAGATAATCGGCAAGATAGGCTATGTGAAGTCCCACCTTGAATATGTGCCGAAGATGTGCAGCACTGAAAACTGTCAGATACTCCCCGAGATAACCGACCTTGACGATACGATAATTGAGGAGTTTCTGCAGCGTCAGAAGCAGATATTCGCGCTTGATTTCGATGACCTGATGTTCTTTGCGCTGAAGATACTTACAACCTGCCCCGAGGTGCTGTCAAAGTGGCAGGACAGGCTGAATTACATACAGGTAGACGAGTTTCAGGACAGCTCCAAAAACGAGATGTTGCTTGTTGACCTGCTTTCGGGTCAGCACAAAAACCTGATGATAGTAGGCGACCCCGACCAGAATATCTATGAGTGGCGAGGCTCTGATGTTAAGCTGCTGGTTGAATTCGACAAAACGCACCAGCCGACAAATACGGTCTTCCTCAATCAGAATTACCGCTCCACACCGCAGATACTCAACTGTGCCAATACCCTTATCGAAAAGAACAAGCTGCGCCTTGAAAAGGAGCTTTTCACAAACAGCGCAAGCGGCGCAGAGGTGCTGCATTATCACTCCGCAAACGACTTTGCGGAGGCTGACAGGATAATCGAATGCATACAGGATATCCGAAAGGCAAGCAGTGCGGATTATTCGGATTTTGCGGTGCTTTACAGGTCGGGATTTCTGTCGCGTGTTATCGAGAAGAAATTCACCGAAAACGGCATTCCGTATGAGATAATCGGCGGCATGAAATTCTTTCAGCGTATGGAGGTGCAGGATATAGTTGCGTATCTGCGCCTTATTGCATTCGATGACGATATCTCGCTGAAACGCATCATCAATAAGCCGCGCAGGAAATTCGGCAGGACAAGGCTGCAGCAGCTCGTAGCGTTGCAGGCGGGCGGAAAGTCACTGTATCAGACCTTAAAGGAAAACCTGCTGTATTCCGCATTCCGCAACAGTGGCGCAGAGGAATTTGTGTCGCTGATAGAAAGCGCAAGGGAGAAAGCTGCGGAGATGTCGCTTTCTGACGCAGTTGCGATGATATGCGAGGACAGTGGATATGAGAAATATATCAGAGAGCAGGGCGACATGGAGCGCTTTGAAAACCTGTCGGAATTCAAGCGCATTGCCGCCGAATACGAAGCCAATTTAGGGGAAACCGTTACCCTGCGGGAATTTGTCAATCACATCTCGTTGCAGGGCGAGGATGACGGCGAGGAAAGTGCCGAAAAGGTGAAGCTGATGACCATCCACGCCGCCAAGGGCCTGGAGTTCCCCAGCGTATTTGTGATCGGGTTTTCGGAAGGGATCTTCCCCTCCTCCAAAACCATTGAGGAGCGCAAGCAGATGGGGCTTGAGGAGGAACGGCGACTGTGCTATGTGGCGATCACCCGTGCACAGAAGCGGCTATTTTTGCTGGACAGCGAGGGGCATTCGCCAAACGTCAGTGACAAGCTCCCGTCCCGTTTTTTAAAGGAGATCGGCGAAGACAACTACACCCGCATCGGCTCCATCTCCCGCGAACTGCAAGAGAAGGCGGACGAGTATGTTGCGCGGCAAATCGGCACTGCGCCGACTCCCGCAACGGTCAGGCAGGTCGGTG
>JAFSHE010000276.1 GCA_017440445.1 Oscillospiraceae bacterium
CGCGCCCCCGCATCGCACGCTCAGCGGGGGCGCGCGCCGCCGTTTATTTGATAGCATTAGCCCAGCGGAGAATTGCCTGATAGACGTAATACACAGCAATTGCACCGAGCCAGGCAGTCCCGATAGCAAGTAAAGCTCCTACGGGACAGAAATAGTTGACATACCCCATGAGATCGTAGACTTCCATAGGAATTTCCACATCTGCAAAAGGGCTGTCGGGAAGAAGCAGAGCAACAACGTTGATTATATCATCAACAACGTCGGTGATCTGGTTCCATATATCCTTGACAAAATCCATAGCTGCCCCCTTAATGCTGTATCATCTTGGGGGTGAGGTAGATCAGCAGCACCACAAAACCAAGAATGAAAATGGTATTACAGACGGGCTGTATAAGTGGGATATGTGACAGGTCAATGACGATCTCCTCGTCTATCTCGAACATTGGCTCGAAATCCTCAGGCAGCTGCCCGATAGTTTCGTTACCCTCGAACTGCTCCAGGATAGCGGGGTCAGTGGAGAGAGGTATCCTGAATACTGGAGCTTTTGCAGGAGCTGCCAGAACTCCGATAATGCGAATGAAGTCATAAGGCAGACAGAACGGGAATTTTTTTGCAAGTATCGAGGGCATATCAAGGTCAGTTCTGGTCTTTTCCTTAAGGTTGGAGAGATTAACATCCTTTTCCCCTGGGATATCCGATACAGTCACCGAGTCAACAGGGTTGACGATTGCGGGATTGGTATCTATAAGAAGTGAGGGGTCTGATGTCTTATCCAGCACAGGGTCAAGAGCTTCGGAAAGATCATCTATCTCCTCGCCCCTAACGGCAGTATAGCTTGCTATGCTGCGGAGAAAATCGTCAGGTTCTCCCCGACAGATAATGTAGCCAGTACTCAGACCTGCAGTTATAAGCTCAGTTGGCTGAATAATACTGAACTCTGTTCCGTCAAAGGCAAACCAGAAATCAACATTCGATGTTCGGTCAGCATTCATCCTGTTCGTGTAGTAAAACACGTTTTCATCAGTTTTATACAGAAACTTAAAAGCAAGGTCGGCATAGGCAGATGAACAGTCAGAACCGTATCCCCAAGTAGATTGGGACAAACCGCCACCATCTGACATATCTTCATAGACATGAAAAGTCATATTATAACAACGCCAGCCTACATTCCAACCGCTGTTAGCATATCCTAAAATAGAATAGAAACCTTCCTCACTGAAATATATCATGCTGTCGCTGTAATATACGGGGATGTAACCAAGTTCCAGTTCTTCATTCTGAATAAGCAGCGGCTGATCTGAGGCAAGCAGAACAGTATCAAAAGGTGCAGAGATCATCTTGTACTGTATATCCGTTCCAAGCTCCACAGTGGGAGTGATAAGCTCCCCGACAGCTCCGCACATTTCAAGGTATTGGGAGTATTTCAGCTGAAACTCTGTTCCGTCAAGGGAGATCTCCCCAGCATCGAACATGCTGGTAACACTGTCGAGAATGATGTTAAAGCCGCTCATCCACAGCCCGCCGAACTGATCGGCAGCGTTCTGAAGCCCTTCAACACCTTCTTCTATGATTATTCCTATAGCCTCGGCGGTTTCGTCATATTGTCCCGTCATTAGTCCAATTAGATTGGCGGCAAGAATAGCAAGCCCCGCACCAACTGCAACGGTGGCAGCCTCTGCCTGAGCTCGCTGCTGCATGCCGAGATTAAACACCAGCACCGCAGCCAGAGCGACAGCTATCAGTCTTTTTTTCACGATGTACCACCCGCTTTCTTTGCGTTGAACTCTGCGATCTTCTTGTTAAGTGCTTCTTTGGCAGCAGCAACATCCTCGTTATCGTCAAACTTCTTGAACGTGTTGTAAAACTCCCTGATACGCTTGCTGCAGTTGAAAAAGGTCTGACCCACCTTTTCCTGAATAGGGAACCAGTATTCCACCGCCACAAAAGACTTGTGGAACAGGAACATCATAAGATAGCCTTTCCAGCCGAAGTTTTTCAACTTACGGTGCTTGTATTCGGTCTCCACAAGTCCAAGTATCTGATCATCAAGGCTCTTGTGCTTTTGGGTAATGAGAACTATATCATAAAAATAGTGACGGTGGATACTCATGAAATCCACCCACTGGATTATATTTTTAAACAGCGGCTTTCTTCGGTTGAAAGGTACCTGCGCCTCATCGATAATGATAAGCCCCTGTGACTCGCCCTTTCTCTCACTGAAATTCAGCCTTGCAAATTCCATCATGAAATCAATGCGCAGGTCTTTTGTGGGAATATATACAAACTTTCCCTTGTGTTTTTTGGGGTTGAGGTTCACCTCGAAATTAGAGATAACAGGCATTCCACGCCTGAGAGCCTTGTCGATAGCCTGGGCTGCGTGGTAGGACTTGCCGGAACCCGGTGTTCCGGTGTAGAGGTATATCATTCTTCCTCGTCCTCCTCGTTGATGAACTTGAGGTAATGACGTATAGCAGCCCTGAAAAATGCGCTGCGTGAGATCATGTTTTCATCGCAGATCTCGTCGATATCATCAACAAGAAATTCGGGGAGAGATATAGATAAACGTCTGATACTCATTACTGCACCTCCAAACGTGCGTATTATTTAGTAATACCGAATATATGTAAAAGTCAGGCGGCTCCTGGGAACCGCCGACCATAAGGGGAAAAATCAGACTATCAGCCTGCGACCTTGCCGAAGATCTTTTTCGATGCCTTTATCAGAGCAAAGATACCGTAGATCACCAGACCAGCACCGAGGATACCGAGAATAACGGGGATAATAGTCATAACCAGATCGTTGAACTGAGCGGTGATCTGATCACCAGCGTCAGCGAGTACGGTAGACATATCGACAGTTTCGGTAACAGTTTCGGTGACACCTGTATCTGTACCCGTGCCATCCTCAGCGAATGCAGCAACGGAAGTTACAGCACAGGTCAGAGCTACGCAGCCAGCCATAAGAACAGCCTTAGCACGCTTGCCAAACTTCTTGAACTTCTCAAACATGAGCTTGTCCTCCTTTCTTATTAGTTATGCTTCGTTATGATACTATAACAAATACTGTATGCAAGTCCGAGCAACCAACACACGCCAGACAGCAGAAAACCCATCATAATACCATAAAAGCCGAAAAACAATAGTATCATCAGCTGCACCTCACTTTCTAAGATGCCTGAAGACACAAGCCCCTGCGATAACTCCCAGCATGACAATTATTATTATCTGTGCAACGAAAATATCGTCAAGGGTAGTCCCATAGACGAGGAAATCCCCGTCAACAAAATCAATGTAGTTATTCATGGGATGTTATGGGTTTGATCGTCTTAATGCCGACCACCTTGCCCTTAATATTAGTTTCGAGTTCGATCTCCTGGTCGATGTGATCGAGCAGACTATCGCAGTCAATACCAAGATTACTGCAAGTAACTTGGTTTAGAAATTTTTTATCTGCTTTCTTGCCGTATACATTCTCGTCAGGATAGTTAACATAAAGGTTAATACCCTTGATTCTATCCCCATCTTCGGTTGGGAAATCCAGCGGTTGCAGACCTACTAATGTAACAGTTGCCATATTTTTTTACCTTCTTTCTGCCCTGTTCTGGGCGCTTATCATATATAACGGCGGAATTGCCGATGGCAGCGGTCTTACCCCGACCGCCAGAGGGATGCACTATAAAGGGGACTAGATTTTAGAAAGCTCGTCAATATTCAAAAACGTAAACAGCTTATAGAAACCTTTATCAAAAGAAACTACTAGCCATTCTTCAGTATGATGAACTACGGTACCATCTTCAAAGTCATGCCTTACACGATCACCTGCACAGTATGTATCGATAAGAAGCGCTTTATATTGCTTATATAGTTCGTCTAGTTTATCGTTAATTTCTCGCTCATCTTCTTCGAGTTCATCTATACGTATAAGTACATCTTCAAGATTTAAATCTGTAGTGTCCATGTTATTTCCTCCTTTCACTGAAACATTTACGGCAGCCGCCTGCGAAAATCCTTATACCCTCGCCGCCGAAGTACATACAATCTGATGTGTCGGTAAGCTTCCCGCACTTATCACAGATAACGTATCTGCTGCCGTTGTGCCAGAATTGCTCATGAATGGTTGCGGGGTTCTGGGTGTGAGATCGGAAAGCCTGAAATACTTCTTTCATGTTTCATCCTCCCGCTTGATCGACACGCTGATGAATTGGTTCAGTCCGAGATACAAGACTTGCAGCTCCTCATTTTCGTCCTTGTATTGAAAACGTATCTCAGGGTTTCCTTTCTGATCGAGGGTAAGACTGACGGTACAGAAATCCCCCGCTCTGAGTTCACGTTCATTTCTGATCGGCTCAGTGCTGCGGTTTCGTATGCGGAGATTAAGCATTATGCCACCTCCACAAGATAACCGAGACTTATCAGGGTAGAAGTGTTTACACGGGTGCGGGTCTGTTCGCTGCAAAAATAGCCATGAGTGATATAAAACTCGCCAAGAAATAGATGTCCTGTAAATCTACCGAGTGCACAGTCAAGTACATAGCGGTGACAACCACGTTTTTTTTTGAACTCGATCAGAGCCTTGCTGCCGTCCTCATAGTGGGTTATCTCCCGCTTTTCATAGCCGAGTATATCACACAGCATTTTGACAAAATCACTTTTTGTCAGTTTTTTAAATTCATACCTTATTGTTTCCATTTTGTTTTCCTCCTCTTAGTTACCCTGTTCTGGGTGTGATTTCGCGCAACCAAATGGTTGTAATATGATTATACAACCAAACGGTAGTAATTGTCAAGGGGTTGAAATAAATTAATTTGATGAAAGGAGCATTTTCATGCACTATTACGAAAAAATCAAAGAACTAAGAGTAAAAAACAAGCTTGCACAACAACAGATAGCAGATGTACTCGAGATAAAGCAACAGCAATATCAACGGTACGAGTCAGGTCAGAGAGAGATCCCCCTGCACCTGCTGATAAAACTTGCAGATTTCTACAATGTCAGCCTTGATTATCTTGCTGGGCGCTCTGATGAAGAGCCTAACGCAGAAAAACAGACAGGTTAAAACGCAGCTCAGGCTGTATATTACATCTTTTCAGGAGATAACCAAATGGAAAAAATATTCGACTGTATAGAATACCTTATAATTGCAGCAATGATAATAGGAGGTATTATATGGCTTAATTTGAATATTGATACCATATCCAACTTTTTTATTAACATGATATAAGGAGGTTCAATATGCCAATAAATTACAAAGGTTATAATTACAGTTTACAAAATCATCAAGAATTAATTAACATAATTAGTGATATGCTAAAAAACGGTGAAAGCATTTTTCCAAGAAAAAAACTAGCTTCTAAAATTGGGAAATCTGTATCATGGATAAGTCTTGCAATTAACCAAATTAATCGAGAAGAAATTTGTATTGATTATGATTGTAATGGCTTAAAACTAAATTATACAGATTTATCCCAAAATGGTGTGTTTGCAAAAATACATAAAATGCTAAAAGATACAGAGGATAATCCAGAACTTGTATATAGCGATAATAAAACACTATGCGAAAAATACCATGTATGCGAAAAAACAGTACAAATGTATAGGGCTTACGCTCTCTACTAATTCTTAAACTTCTTGAAAATCTCATCCAGGGAGATGTCCGACATAGCTTTTGCAAGAGGGTCTTTCTGCTGCTGTTCCGCCAGGAGCTGCCGCTGTTCTACTTTGAGTTTTGACGGTCTTGCCATGATATACTCGAGTAACCGTTCATGAACCTCAGCTCTGACGAGTGTTTCGATAGAGTTTCCGTACATGGTAACGACAGTACGCCGAACCTTTTCAAGATTGTACTCGTTGTCATGTGGAGTGAAAAGCCGTACCGCCTGAACATTATTGAGGAACTTCTCCCACCATCCGACAGTGCTGCAGCGTTCTCTCCTGGTCGCATCCTTTCGGATGAAGCGCAGATAATTTTTCAGAACTCCGAAGTACAGAGAGCCGACATCTTTACTCTGAACATATTGATTGATGAATTCCTGCGCTCTTTCACGTCTGAATACAAGCTCCGAGCGTATCCAGTGATAGTCAAGCCCGCCACGTTCCTGGGCTTTATCGTAGATACGCAGCATACAGTCAGAGCTGTTGGAGCCGAAGCTCACAGTCAGAGCGTGAACCATTGGTTCCTCGTTTCCATTGACCTTGAAACTGTCGGTAACATATCCGCCGCCCCATTTGGTGACAAAACGCTGATGAATGGTATATCGTGCAAGAGTGGCGATATCCAGCAGACCCTTTCCGCCCTCTGACTTGTCGATATCATCGTATGCGATATCAAGACGAGTGACCTTGAAATCACCTGCAGCGGAGTCCGTAAACAGTTTGTTGAAGTCCCCGCCGTTCTGCTCGAACTGTCGGCAGCCTTTACCTGACATCTCGATCATCACACCGTCGCAGTAATGCTCGTCCTCTGGGTTGAGTATGCAGTCTGAAAGTATTGAGATACCGCCGCAGTACCAGCGATTAGAGAAGAAGTACCGACCACGACCGATAAGCGGCTCGAAGTCGCTCATTTTGAAACCGAGATACGCTATCAGAGCGGGAACATCATACAGCTTGGTAGTAGCCGAGAACCAGTCAACCAGGATCGAATTTTCTTCAGACATTTTGAAATGCTCCTTTGTCGTTTTGTGCTGCGGGTCTGCACGGGTTTAGGGTGGTGTTAGTACCCGCCTGTTAGCGACTGCGGGTACACCAGCCGAGAAAGGCTGGTTTTTTTGTATTCGAAGCGAAAGAGCCACCGTTCCGTGAAGTAGATCTACGTCGGCAAGAGTTTTTCCAACCGTTGAAAACCGCTATGTTCTTGGGGCGGTTTCCAACCGTTGAAAAAGCCCTTTGCCTTGACAGGGCGGTAAACCGCACGAGGGCTGCGGGGCGCTGCGCTGGCTTATTATCATTCATTTATTCATAAAAAAAGCCCCGACAAGACTTGAAGTGATATCCTGAAAACTGTTAATCAGGGTGTCACTGGTTCAAGTCCAGTCGGGGGAGCCAAAACCTTTATAACAAGAACCACTTGCAGATATTTCTGTGAGTGGTTTTTGTTTTTCCTCGGCAAGGCTTTCGTAGTCCCGTATCTGCTCGAAGGTTACTGTTTCCTGTGTGTTATTGAGGGTGAGGACGATTATAGCCTTTTCGTCCCAGAGGAATACCTTGTGAACGAATGTGTTGATGACTTGTTTTTGTAGAGCGTTCTCTGCACCATCAACCTTTTTGAGCTTGTCGAACCAATCCATTATCTCCTGCTTTGTTGGGATATGTGCCTGTGCAAGCTCTGCGGAACGAAGCTGCTCCTCAAGCTCGGATTTCTGCAATTCAAGCTCGTCCATCTTTTTCAGGAGAGCGTCTGTTCTGCGTTCA
>JAFSHE010000277.1 GCA_017440445.1 Oscillospiraceae bacterium
AGTGCTATCCCATCGGCGTTATCACCATGCTTGACAACGGTAAGAATGACGAAAAGATAATCGCCATCCCCTTTGAGGACCCCACCTACAACGCATACAGGGGCATCGAGGCGCTGCCCAGCCATCTGTTTGAGGAGATGCGTCACTTCTTCTCCGTATACAAGCAGCTTGAGGGCAAGTCCACCGCTGTAAACGAGGTAATGGGTCAGAAGCAGGCTGTTGAGGTAATCAAGCAGTGCATAAAGAATTACAACGACATCTACGGTGCGGAGCATCCCTTCACCCCTGCGCATACCACCAAGGACAAGAAGTAATACGGTTCTGACGGGTTAAAAGTATAAACGGGCGGTCAAAGACCGCCCCTACAATGCACAGTAAAATGTAGGGGCGACCTTTGGTCGCCCGAGCAGTTTCAGATTTGTGATAAAACAGACATGAAAAGAACAGGAGAACAACAATGATACTTGCAAGTCAGTCGCCCCGCAGACGGGAGCTGCTTTCGCTCATCACAGAGGATTTCAGGATAATCCCCGCAAAGGGAGAGGAAAACCTGCCTGAAAACATCTCCCCGAGGGAGGCAGTTTTATTACTCTCCCGACAAAAAGCGACAGAAATATACTCGGAGTATAAGAATGAAACGATAATCGCCGCCGATACAGTGGTGGCAGCAGAGGGAAAGATACTCGGCAAGCCCGCCGATGAAAAGGACGCAGCGGATATGCTGCGGCTGCTTTCGGGGACACGTCACAGCGTTTTCACGGGAGTGTGCGTCATCTCCGAGGATGGAGCGATAAATAACTTCGCAGAGGAGACCGTGGTGGAATTCTACCCCCTCACCGAGGAGGAGATAGCCGCTTACGTCGCAACAGGCGAGCCGATGGACAAGGCGGGCGCCTACGGAATTCAGGACAGGGGCGCTATCCTCGTGAAGTCGATAATCGGAGATTACTACAATGTGATGGGACTTCCTGTCGGAAGATTATATCGTGAGCTGAAAACCGTCTGAAATAATCATCTGACATTATACGATTTGTTATGATATAATTGTATAAGAATTGTAATATTACGACAATATATTACTTAATGTATTTAAAATAACACAATACAGCGGGGTATTCTCCCGCTGTTATTCTTTTCGGGAAAAGCGTGAAACACAAGCAGGCGGGCTGAAACCGTCCGCTGATAAGCGTATTTCATGGAAAAGGGGCGACCGATGGCCGCCCGTGAAGATGTGCTTTTCTAAAAATAATTACAGCGGGAAATATTCCCGCTGTTTGCTTTATATAGCCGAAATTCTGTATACAAATCGTTATATTGTGATTGTATATTACAAAAAGTTCTGTAAACCGACAGGAAATCACAGCAGCCGAGGGCTGTCACCTCTTATCCCTGCAGCGTCCTCATGTAGTAGAATTCGCCCTTTTTCTCCATAAGCTCGTCAAAGGTGCCGAATTCCATCAGGCCGCCGTCACCGATAACGGCTATCTTGTCAGCGTTGCGTATCGTTGAAAGCCTGTGCGCCACGATAAGTGTAGTGCGGTCCTGCACCAGCCTGTCAACGCTCTCCTGTATCCTGCGCTCGGATACCGTATCCAGTGCGGAGGTCGCCTCGTCAAGGATGAGTATCTTCGGGCGGCGGATGAATGCCCTCGCTATCGAAACACGCTGCCGCTGTCCGCCCGAGAGATTGGCGCCATGCTCGTTGATATTTGTATCCAGTCCATTAGGAAGGGAAGCCACCAGCTCCTCTAAGTTAGCGGAGCGTATCACCTCATTCAGGAAATCCTCGTCTGCGTTTTCCGTGCCATACAGGATATTCTCACGCAGCGTGCCTGTAAACAGGATAGGCGTCTGCGGCACTACTGCGATATTCTTTCGGTAGCTTTTAAGGCTGTATTCCGTTATATCGTTGCCGTCTATCAGCACCTGACCCGACTGCGCCTTGAGAAATCCGATAACGAGGTTCAGTATCGTGGTCTTTCCCGCACCCGAGGCGCCCACAAACGCCACTGTTTCTCCCTGCTTTACAGAGAAGCTCAGGTCATGCAGCACAGGAGTTTCTGCGTCATGAAACTGAAAGGTAACGTTTCTGAATTCGATATCGCCATGCACCTCGCCCATGTCGGGCTTTTCTTCAGGCTCCTCAAGGTCGTCGGAGAGAAGTATCTCGCCAACGGAGCTTATCGCCTCAAGACCCTTTGAGATAACAGGCAGCAGCGTGATTATTCCGCTGACCTGGTTTACTATCGTGGAGAAGTAGGTCTGATACATCACCACATCACCGGGGAGTATCTTTCCCACAGCGGCAAGCCAGCCTGTAAATCCGAGACACACCACCTGGAATATCTGGAATGACGCCCAGCTTATCGAGCCGAAAAAGCTCTGTATTATATCCAGACGGAAGCCCTTTTCTGCGGTCTTTTTAAGCTGCGTGTTGAGCCTGCGTGTTTCAAGCTCCTCCAGTGCGTGCGCACGGGTGACGGGGATAAGCTCGGTCATTTCAGTGACCGCAACGGCGGTCTCCTCCATCTCCTTGCGGAATTCACGGTTGCGTGTGTTGATGGATTTTCTGAATACAGTACGTATCAGCACCGCCACTGGGATAGTGGCAAGGAAGAAAAGAAACACCGTCATTGAGGAGCTTACCACCACAGTGAATGCCACGATGATATTCATGATGATGCTCAGCACTGATATGAATATCTGCGAAGAAAGACCCTCTATCTGCTCCACATCACGGATTATCTTGGACTGAAGTCTGCCTGTCTGTATCTCGTTGTGGAAGGTCATGGAAAGCTTCTGCAGCTTTGTTACCATCGTGCCACGGAGACCTGCCTCCACGCCACGGATGACCCTCGCATAGCTGAATACATGGAAGTAGTTTGAAAGCACATTCTGCGCCACAAGCACCACCATCACAACCACGTTTATGATGATATCCCGCATGGCATTCTCGTCGGGCTTTGTGGCGATGTTGATTATATTCGCAGTGGCGATGGGCAGCACCCACACAGGGCAGTGCTTTACCGCAAACAGCAGCACCGCAAGCAGCAGCCTGTGATATTGTCCCTTGTACAGCCCCAGCAGCGTTTTCAGCTTATGCTCCCTGTTGCTGCGGAATGCGTCCAGTATCACATCCTGGTCGGTGTCGAATGCGCCTTTTTTCCTTGCTTTTTTTTCGTCTGTCAGCTCTTTATTTTCTGCCATAGAATTCGCTTACCACCTTTTCGGCGGGCTTTAGGTAGATATCGTAGCCGCCGTGTACCTCTGCCTTTGATTCCTGATACTGCCGCCATGCCCAGTCCCATATTGCGAAGCCCTTTACCCAGTCCCGCTTGTCGCAGGCACGGAACATCTCAGCGTACCAGTCTGCCTGACCCTGAAGGTCAACTGCGCCCACAACGCCCCAGTCGTTGGGGACGAGGTTAGAGCGCTCCGTTGACATGCATCCCGCCTCTGCGAAGAAGAAGGGTCGGTCGAATTTCTTGACTACCTTTTCTATCCTGTCAAGCTGATCTTCCCAGTCGTTTATAGGATAGTAGCCGCTGGAGGATATCACATCCACAGCGTCCCACCACTTTACATTATGCTCCTGATACTTGTCGGTGTTGTAGGATACGGGACCGCCGTACACACGGCGGATATCCCCGAAAAGCCTGCGCCATTCGTCCTCACGGCGCTCGCTCTGCACCATCTCGCAGCCTGCTATGAACATCTCGCAGCCGCAGCGCTCGGCTATCTCGGCATAGTGGAGCTGAAACTCCGTATAGGATGCAAACCAGTTTCTCCATTTCGGCTCGCAGGGGACGTCCTCGTCAAAGAAGTTGATATGCGCACGCCAGGTGCCGTTGCGGCAGTTGGCTGTGGGCTTAAGTGCCACACGGAGTCCCATGGACCTTGCAAACCCGATGAACTGGCACAGCTCCTCGTCTGCCATGGAGGCGTCCGAGCGGAAGTCTATCTTTTCCGACTGTGCGGTATCCTGAAGTCCGTTGGGAACAAGTATGATAAAGTCAGCGTTTGTACGCTGTACAAGGTTTTCAAGGCTCTGGTGAGCCTCCTTGCTGAGCAGTGCGCCCTTCCTTGCAAAGGGTGCGAATGTTATACCCTTTATGTAGTCCATATATCTCCTTATTTGCCGTAGGGGCTGTCGAATTCAGCCTCTGCCTTTTTTACGGCGTCCTCTAATGTCATTCCTGTGAAGTGGGGAGCGTTGAGATATCTGCCCGATTTCTTGTCGTCCACGAATGCGCCGACAACTATTCCGGGGATAGCGCTCTCGGGAGCGTTGGGAGCGTGGGGACCGCCGAGGTCAGTCCTGCACCAGCCCGGGTCGGTGAGGTTTATCATAACATCTGTGCCCTCAACGGTGGAGCCGAGGTCGATGGTTATCTTGTCGAGCGCCGCCTTGCTTGCGGAGTAGCCTGCCTGCTGAGGCTCCAGTCTTATTCCGCTGGTGGTGTTGAGGATACGTCCGAAGCCACGCTCTATCATCTTCGGCATGAAGTGGTAGCATATCATCGCAGGAGCGATGGTGTTTATCTTGAAGCTCTCTGTATAGTCGGAAACGGGAGTGCTGAAATACTCGTTTCTGTAAGCTATCTGAAGTCCTGCATTGTTAAGTACGATATCAACGACAGTACCCTTGTCGTCAATCTCCTTCAGCATAGCCGCAACAGCGTCCAGGTCGGAAAGCTCCGCAGAAACCGTGTAAGCCTCTACGCCAAGTGCCTTTACCTCTGCCAGTACCTTTTCGGTATTCTCGGGCTTTCTGCTGTGAAGTATCAGGTTACAGCCCTGCTGTGCCATGAATATCGCTGTCAGATAGCCTATTCCTCTGCTTGCGCCTGTGATGAGCGCCCATCTTCCCTTTACGTTTACCATATCTGTAATTCCTTTCGTTATCCTGTTATTTCCTTTTTAGCGTTTTCCAGTGCGGCTATCACCTTGTCGCACCACTCGTCGAATTCCTTGTCCTCCACCTGTAATGCGGGGTCAGAAAGTACATTCTCCACTGCCCATCTCACGCCCTGGTCAAACCTCACCTTTGCGGTGAAGTAGGGGACAGCCTTTCTGAGCTTTGAATTGTCAAACACCACGGAGTTTGCCTTGTCGCCGATAAGCGAGCCTGCAAAGTCGTATTTTCCCACTGCGTCAAGGAAGTCCGAGGGAACATAATAGGGCTTGAGCTCCACACCGAGAGCGTCTGCTATCGCCTTGTATATCTGGTTCCATGTCACGCTTTCGTCGGAGGTTATCTGGAAGCTCTCGCCTATGGCATGGGCATTTCCCATCAGCCCGATGAATGCCGTGGCGAAATCGCTGTTGTGGGTCATTGTCCACAGGGAGGTGCCGTCGCCGTGGATGATAACAGGCTTGCCCTCCAGCATGCGCTTTGCCACCTGCCAGCTTCCCTTATCACCATGTACGCCAAGCGGGATGGAGCGCTCGTCGTAGGTGTGGGAGGGACGTATTATCGTAACGGGGAAGCCCTCCTCACGGTACAGTTTCATGAGGTATTCCTCGCAGGCTATCTTGTTGCGGGAGTATTCCCAGTAGGGATTTGCGAGGGGAGTACCCTCGGTTATGCGGTAGTCAGACAGCGGCTTCTGATACGCAGATGCGGAGCTGATGTACATAAACTGTCTTGTCCTGCCCTTGAAGATGCGGTAGTCACGCTCAAGCTGAGAGGGTACGAAGCCGATGAAATCGCACACGACATCGAAGGTGGCGTTGCCGAGCTTTTCAAGCACCTCCTGCTCGTTGTTGATATCCGCATTGATAACGCATACGTTTTCGGGAAGCTCAGCGCTCCTGCTGCCTCTGTTGATAAGGAAAAGCTCCCAGTCGGGGTCGAATGAAAGTGCCTCGGTTATAGCCATGCTGATAGTGCCTGTGCCGCCTATGAATAATGCTTTCATGATTAACCTCCGTTCTCGTCTGTTACAGCTTTGCGTTTGCTGCTATCTTGTAGATGTTGGTAACGTCCTTTGCGTTAAGCTGTCTGAAGCCCCAGCGTACTCCGTCGCCTATTCCGAGCTTCTCCACCAGTACGGGGATGTCCTCTGCCTTTGCGCCAAGCTCCTCGAAGTTTATCGGCATGCCGATATCGTGCAGGAAGCTGCGGAATGCACGTATTCCCTTGAGGGCTGTGCTGCAGGGATTTTCAAAATCCATCTGTACGCCCCATATCCTTGTTGCCATCTGCGCAAAGCGCATTACGTTGGTGTCGATAACGTACTCCATCCATGCTGGCATTATCACCGCAAGACCCGCACCGTGTGCGCAGTCGTACAGACCTGAAAGCTCATGCTCAAGGCCGTGGCTGTTCCAGTCCTGACTTCTGCCTACGCCGCAGATGTCGTTGTGGGCTACCATTCCCGCCCACATGATGTTTGCACGTGCCTCGTAATTGCAGGGGTCAGCGATAACACGGGGAGTTTCCTTTATCATGGTAAGCAGAACAGCCTCGCACAGGCGGTCGGTTATCTCAACTTCTTTAGTGGTGGTGAAGTATCTCTCGAAAACATGCGCCATGATGTCCGTAGCGCCGCATGCGGTCTGGTATGCGGGGAGCGTAAAGGTAAGCTCGGGATTGAGGACAGAGAACTTCGGGCGCAGCAGGTCGGAGCCTGTGCCACGTTTTTCCATGCCTTCCTCCTTGGTGATAACGGAGCTGGGAGAGCCTTCGCTGCCTGCCGCTGAGATGGTCAGCACCGTACCAACGGGCAGCGCCTTCTGTATCTGAGCCTTACCGCAGTAGAAGTCCCAGAAATCGCCCTCATAGCATACGCCTGCTGCGATAGCCTTGGAGCTGTCGATGGTGGAGCCGCCGCCCACAGACAGGATGAAGTCAACATTCTCTCTGCGGCAAAGCTCGATGCCCTCACGCACCTTTGTGTCACGGGGATTGGGAAGTACTCCGCCAAGCTCTACGTAGCCGATGCCTGCCTCTTTCAGGGAGTCTGTCACCCTGCCGAGAAGTCCCGATTTCACTGCGGAGCCTGAGCCGTAATGCACCAGCACCTTTGTGCCGCCGTATTTCTTTACAAGCTCGCCGCACCTTGCCTCGGTGTTTCGGCCGAATTCAAACTCCGTGGGGCTGTAAAAGTTGAAATTATCCATGATGTTACATCCTTTCTGCGGGCAAAAAAATTTGCTCAATTTATAAAATAAGTATAGCATTGTGCGAAGATATATGATATAATATATCAGCGAGAAAATAGTAAAAATCTATTTTGGAGGAGCCTATGCATTATCTGTTCGAGTCAAGTGACCTGCTCAACGCACCTGTTGAGTGCTTTTCATACAATGCGTCAACCATGCCGTTCCCGATAAAAAACCACTGGCACTACTTTATGGAGATAATTTACATCACGCAGGGAAGTGCGGAGATGCGCTCGGGCGATAACAAATATATCCTCAGTACGGGGGATATGATACTGTTCCATCCCAAGACCATACACGGGATATATGCAGTTGACGGAAACCCGCTGCGCTACGATGTTATGAAGTTCGATATCAACCGCCTGACGATAACCTCCACCTACACACCGAAGCTGAGAAGTATCTTCCGCAGTGCGGAAAAGCAGGGTATGGACATAGTATTCCCGCAGTCATTCACCGAGGCGGCGGGGGTGGAGCGTCTGTTTTCCGAATGTATCGGGGAAACAGCGGCAAGCCGCTACGGCTTTGATATAATGGTCAGGACAAACATCTATCAGCTGCTTGTGCGCATGCTGAGAAGCTGGCAGGACAAGGGCTTCTCCGTGGACAGCGAGGCGTTTGCGGAGGACACCCGCTACGATATTTACAGCATCACGGAGTACATCGACGCTCACCTCAGCGACGGAGTGCGTGTGGAGGACATCGCAAAGCACTGCGGCATGAGCTACTCCTATTTTGCGAAGAAGTTCCACTCGGTATACGGAAAGACCTGCAAGGAATATATTGAGAGCATGCGGCTATTCAGGGTGGAGGAGCTGCTGCAGTTTACGGATTTCGACCTTAACTACATCGCACAGGAAACGGGCTTTTCCGATTGCAGCCACATGATAAAGACCTTCCGCCGCAGCCGTGG
>JAFSHE010000278.1 GCA_017440445.1 Oscillospiraceae bacterium
GGCAGGAGAAATACATACAGAATCGTGAGATTCTGTTCTCCTCTGAGTATCAAGGTCAAATTCGGCTATGCTGTCTATCGTATCTCCCCATAATTCTATACGGTATGGAGTAGACGAGCTTGGAGGAAAAACATCGATTATTCCGCCTCGTACCGAAAACTGGCCTGCGCCCTCGATAAGATCGGCTCTTGAATAGCCTGCCGATAAGAATCGCTGTACAAGCTCATCCTGCGGAATATCCTGACCTTCTTCTAAGGAGATATTACGCTTTTCAAGCTCATCAGGCGGAATAGTTAACTGACCTGCTGCCTCTGGTGAGCATATTACAGCGCTACATTTTCCGCTCAGCATAGCGTTCAGTGCAAAGATACGCTTATGTTCATATTCACGTGACGCTGCCTCATAATTACCGAGAGCCATTTCCTTTGCAGGATATAGAAGCGCTTTCTCCTCACCGCTCATGGTATTGATATCAAGGCACAGCTTTTGCGCCTCACCCTCACTTTCGGCGATTACCAGAACAGGCAGAAGTTCTGCTTTGCTAAGAAGCGCAGCAATGAAATGTGATTTATGGATGTGCGAAAGCCCCGTCACAAGGGCGGGTAACGGATTATGTTCATCAATATATTTGCAAAGACGATTATATTCAGTATTCTGCTCCGCTGCTTTAAGGAAGAATTCCATTTTATTTACTCCGTTTGTATCAGGAATTGAATTTGTTCATTGCTTCGTTAATTTTCTCGTCAACCATAAGCTCAATGGAGGAAACAGCATTTTCAAAGCACTTATTAAGAGCTTCAGTATCCTCTTTCTTAAAGTGTCCAAGCACCCAGTCAGCGAGACTGTAATCAGGATGCGGCTTTGCGCCAACGCCCATCTTTATACGGGGAAAAGTATCCTTACCAGAAAGATAGATGATACTCTTTATGCCATTGTGACCTCCGTCACTGCCCTTTCTGCGGATGCGCAGTTTTCCGGGCTCAAGGGATATATCATCGTACACAACAATAGTACGCTCGGGAGGAATCTTATAGAAGCTCATCGCCTCAGTTACTGCCTGACCACTGTTATTCATGAATGTGGTAGGTTTCATAATAAGACAACGTTTCCCCGAAATTACTGCGTCACAGGTAAGCGATTTGAACTTCAGCTTTTTACAGCTGAGCTTATACTTTTCGCAGAGTGTATCTATCGTCATAAATCCAATATTATGACGAGTATTTTCGTAATCTGCTCCTGGATTACCTAGTCCTACTATAATATATTCAACAGGACCTGATGGTTCAGGTGTCCTTTCTGCTTCAAGCTTCTTAAAGATATCAAACACTGACATTTCCGATACTCCATTTCTTAAATTCAACGCACAAAAGCCACTCGCAAATTTCTCTGCGAGTGGTGTTGTTATTCACATCATTTTGATGACTTTACCGTTACAATTCTAACACATTATATTTCTTTTGTCAACTCAAAAATGAACAAAAACAGCCCGACGAAATATTCATCGGGCTGAATCTGACATATTATGACATACAAAAATTATCAAGTAATATCGTTAGCGTCAAAGGGGTCTCCGCATTCAGGGCAGAACTTAGGAGGATTCTTGGGATCCTCAGGTTCCCAACCGCACTTATCACACTTGAACTGAGGTACACCTGCAGGCTTGGGCTTACCACACTCCTGACAGAACTTACCCTTATTCTGTGCGCCACAGGAGCAGCTCCAGAAATTAGGCTCTGCGGGCTTGGGACCACCGCACTCTGCGCAGAACTTTCCTGTATTTTCAGCACCACAGCTACACTTCCATGCGCCTGCGGCAGGAGTTGCGGATGCGGGAGAAGGAGCAGGCTGCTGCATCTGCTGCTGAGCCATAGCCTGTTGCTGCTGCATAGCGCTCATCTGATACAGATTCTGAGCGTTAAATCCGCCTGTCTGCTGAGCCATATTCATTCCATAGAAGCCCATCATTGCGCCGCCTGCATTACCGGCAGCGGTCTTCATAGCCTCGCTCTGAGCTTCTACAAGAGTAGCAGCTGCCATACCGGGATCGCGCATAACAGCCTTGCGCTGAAGCTCTGTGATCATCTCCTGATCTTCCTTGGGAAGTGTCGGAGGATTCATGTTGAAGGATTCAATGTGCAGTCCACGTGTATCGCCCCACTTCTTGGAGAGAATCTCGTTCAGTGCATCGCATATCTCCATGGTGTGTGCGGGAAGTCCACTGGGACGTATTCCCTGTTCGGAAAGCTTGCCAAGGGCAGGCTGAAGCGCTGTTACGATCTCAGCCTTAAGCATGCTGTCAAGAGTTCCACGGTTGTATGTTTCAGGAACATTTCCGCATACGTTGGTATAGAAAAGCACAGGGTTTGTGATACGGTAGGAGTACTCACCGTTGCAACGAACGGAAACGTCAACGTCAAGGCCGATGTTTCTGTCAACAACGCGGAAAGGAATGGGATTGACCGTTCCGAAACGGTTGCTCATGATCTCCTTGATATTGA
>JAFSHE010000279.1 GCA_017440445.1 Oscillospiraceae bacterium
ATTTACTCTTACCACATAAAAATCTTCTTCAAATGAAATATTAATCAACGCTTTATTTTCATTGTCCAACAATACAAACGATACATTGAGAAGAAACACTACAATCACCATTTGCACAATCAGCAGCAGTGAGCTTTTCTGCCTTATCTGTTGCAACAAAAGCAACAGTAGCCCAGTTCATGCTTGCGAAAGCTGTATAAGCAGCTGTACCGAACTCTGCGCCAAGCTCCACAACGGAGTTCTTATCCGCAGCGGCAGCGATAAGCGCCTCGCCCTTCATGTTAGCGGAGATGATATCGTCATTTGCGATGAAATCATCGTTTCCTGCAAGAGAAATATTGTTTGCAGGCATAACAGCAACCAGCTTCTTAGCCTTTGCGATTGCCTCTGCGTCATCCTTTGCGAGGATGTCGCATACACCGGACTTGGCAGCGTTTGCTGCTGTACCTGCACCTGCGAGCTTGCCATCGGGTGTATTGAAAGGAGCGGTCATGAACAGCTCTGCCTTTTCTGTCATGATGGTGATGTCAGCCATGGAGGCTATCATAGCTGCCGCACCTGCGCATACTCCGCATACAACAGCGATCTGGGGAACAACGCCCGAGATCTGAGCGGAAGCCTTGATGATATCGCCGTAAGCGGAAAGCACTGCCATTCCCTCGTTGATATCGCCGCCCTTGGAATCAAAGATACCTACAACGGGAGCGCCGTTCTTTGCAGCAAGCTCATAGATCTTTCTGATCTTGAGCGCTGCGCTCTTGTTTACTGCGCCGCCCTTAACGCTTACATCCTGTGCAAATGCGTATGCTGTTGCGCCGTTTACTGTACCGTAGCCTGCGATCACCGAGCCGATCTCTCCATCGGCCGAAACGAACTTGTCCAGCTCTCTGAAGCTGTCCTCATCGAAAAGAGAGGTGATCCTTTTTCTTGCGTCGCTGTCGGGAACATTCTGTTCCATCTCAGCTAATGTCTTTGAAAACGCCATTTTTTGACCTCCATAATAATAACATGAGAAAAGCCATGCCAAAAAATGACACAGTTATCCCTCATATTTAAAAATAATCCATATTAATTATACTATATTGTGATGAAAATAACAAGACGAAATCACATTTTTGTGCATTTTTTATTATTTGCAAAGAATTCTGCGATGTTATCGATGGTTTTTTCGTCGTTATACACAAATCCCCAGCTTTTTAGACGCGCAAGCTGAGCTTCATCCGTAAAATCAAAGCGAGCCTTCTCAATTCCGTGAAGATCCATAAGGTTAAGTATAGCTCTCACCAGTCCGTCAACGAAGAAATCCGTACACTCCAGCTCGTCGAAAACGAAGGTATCGCCCTCAAGAACTCCTGCGCATTTTCCCAGCACCTTTCCGTCCTCGGATGCGTTGAACTCTATCTTCTCGGTGTTCTGCTTGTTCTGAATTATCTCTATCATCTATGTACCTCCTCAGCGGTTTCCCTGCTTTATTCCCTTGCCCACTGCGCTGCGGAGCTTTTTCAGCTCCTCCTTGGTCATATCCCTGTACTCGCCGGGCTTAAGCATGCCGAGCTTTACTCCGCCTACCGCAGTTCTGCGCAGTCTGCCGACCTGAAGTCCCACTGCCTCACACATACGGCGTATCTGACGGTTTCTGCCCTCTTTTATTGTAAAGCGGAGTACTGTGCGCTCAGGCTCCTCGGTAAGCACCTCAACGGTACAAGGGAGAGTGCGCACGCCCTCCTCTATCTCAACGCCTGACATCAGCGTGGATATCTGATCCTCGTTCACCTTGCCGTCAATAGTTACACGGTATGTCTTTGCCACGTGGCGGGAGGGGTGCATGATATCATTTGCAAACTCGCCGTCGTTCGTGAATATCAGCAGGCCCTCGGAATTTCTGTCAAGTCTGCCTACGGGATAAACACGCTCCCTGACATCGGTAAGCAGGTCAGCAGCAATCTTTCTTCCCTTCTCGTCAGCCATGGAAGTAACATATCCTCTGGGCTTGTTCAGGATGATATAGCGCTTTTCTGCACGCTCTGCAGAGATCACATCCTCACCAACCTTGATGAGGTCATTATAGGGTGACGCCTTGTCACCAAGGGAGCATCCACGTCCGTTTACCGTCACCAGACCTGCGGAGATGTACTCCTCTGCCTTACGGCGGGAGCAGTATCCGCTGTCTGCGATTATCTTCTGAATCCTAATCTTTTCCATAGTATCTCCAATCCGTTTTATGTAAAGGCGGCTGACCGCCTTGTTTTCGTAATCAAATAAACACTCCGAGCCTTGCCAGTATCCTCTGCCACAGCGAAAGCTCGGTATCATCCGCCGCAACAGCTTCCTTTGCATAGAGAGGACAGCGCTTTACAACCTTTCCGTCAAGGGTGAACTGTATCTCACCGAGGACATCTCCCCTCTTTACTTCACCGTAAACGAACTGCGGGAGCATGACTTTTCTTGTGAGAGCCTCTCTCTGACCCGGGAAAAGCGATATCATATCCTGCTCGGCATACACTCCGACCGACCTGCCCGTACCTGCGACCGCCACCTGTTCAGAGCAGGAAAGCTCCAGCGGATAGCTGAACACCTTTGAAAAGCCGTTGTTCAGCATTTTTTCGTGGTCGTTCCAGTCGTCGGGGGCATTAAGAGTTACTGCGATGAGAGTGACCCCGTCACGCTCTGCCGCCGACACAAGACATCTCCGTGCATTGTCGGTGAAGCCTGTCTTTACACCGATAGCGCCCTCATATCTGCTAAGCATCTTGTTGGAATTGTACAGCGTCCTGCGATAAGGAGGATTGCCGAACTCTACCTCCGCAGAGGAGCAGCAGACTATCTCCCTGAAGATATCATTCTTCATGGCATAGGCTGTCAGCATGGCAAGGTCACGTGCAGTGGTGTAATGCCCGTCCGCATCAAGTCCCGATGGGGTAGCAAAATGCGTTGATGCAAGTCCAAGCTCCTGTGCCTTGTGGTTCATAAGCTCCACAAACCCGCCTATACTGCCCGACACCGAAACTGCCGCCGCATTTGCCGCGTCATTTCCCGAGGGAAGCAGTATTCCGTACAGAAGATCCCTGCGTGAAACACGGTCACCCTCCTGAAGCCCCATGGAAGTACCCTCTACCCGTATAGCATAGCTGTCCACCGTGAACTCGCTGTCAAGATCGCCCGCCTCAATTGTAAGGATGGCCGTCATTATCTTGGTCGTACTCGCCATGGCACGCTGTTCATCGGCATTCTTAGAATAAACAACAGTGCCTGTTTCCGCCTCGATAAGCACTGCGCTTACCGCAGAGGTGGAAACATTTTCCGCCCATACATAAGCCGCGGTGATCTGAAAAACCATCGCGGCTGTAATTACAGATGCTGCCGCTCTGAATAAACTTCTCATATATGCACTCCTCCGAAGTGTAATTTTTCGGAGATATTATGCGCATATAAAGGTAAAATATTCAGTGCGTTATCACTTGCTCTTGTCGAGCTTGGAAAGCTCGTCTGCGGTCTCTGTATCCTCGCCCTTCTTCTTATCGATCATTGCCTTTATCTTCTCAACAAGACCGGGGACTGCTTCGATGATGCCGTCAACGGGGCTGCCCTTTGCGCCTACCTCCAGCAGCTTTACCTCGCCATCCTTCTTGATAATGATGAAAGCAACAGGCTTTACAGTAACGCCTGCACCCGAGCCGCCTGCAAACTTCTCAGCAGCCTGAACGGGGAGATCGCTTCCGCCTGATACAAAGCCAAAGGATACCTTTGAAACGGGGATAACGATAGTTCCATCGGGGGATGTTATGGGATCTCCGATAATGGTGTTTACATCCACCATTTCATGGATCTTTTCCATAGATACTCCGAGAATTCCTTCAATTGCCTGTGACATAATAAATACTCCTTTCGGTGATATACATGATTAAATCCGAATTTCGGATAATGATTACCTTTTATTTTCCGCGAAGTCGGTTGATATAGCCCTTTATCTTCGCACTCTTAAAGCATCTGACGATAAGCCTTCCGAGGAAGCAGAACGCAAATGCCAGCATCGTCAGCAGACTGCACTTTACAAGGCAGCTGCAAGTCATCTTTGTTTCCTCTGCCTGAAAATCCACTTTTATATCGATCTGCGGATCTTTAAGCGTGAAGAAGCTTCCGAGGAAGCCCAGTGCATTTCCTACGGCAACATTCATCTTTCCGAAATTGAGCGCAGCCTTTGCTGCATCCTCGCCGCCGCAGACCGCCCCGAAACGCAGGTCGCATATCTTTATGCGCTTCAGCATCTTCTTAAGCGGCTTACCTAGGCTGTCCACCAGCACCTTCACCAGTTCAAATATCTCGGGTAAGGTAGGTATGCGTGGATCCTTCGGTTTTTTCTGCTTTTTAGGCTTCTTCTCTTTTTTCGGTTTCTTTTCCTTCTTCGGCTTTTCTGCCGCCGCAGCTTCAGATACAGTGTCGGTTTTTTCTGCTGCCTTAGCTTCGGCACTCACCGTCTGTTCAGGCTTTTCCTCCTGCGGTATATCCTCAGTCTTTCCTTTACTGCCCTTTTCAGGCTTTGCTTTCTTAGGCTTCTTTGGCTTTTTCGGCTTAGGAGGATATCTGAAAACGGTTATGAACATGTACTTTACTTTCAGCATGAGCGTTTCGCCGTAATCAAAATAGATATACACAGGATAAGCCAGCAGAAAGATTATGAACAGGAGTATACCTCCTGCGATTATCCAGCCCGTTTAGATCACCGCCTTTGCTGCGGAGAAGTTCGATCAATCTCCGCCTGAAAATGTCATTTCCTCGTACTCGTCAAAATCTATCTGTCCGCTGCTGTCAGGAATAGGCGGCAGACCGCTTATATCGTTCATGCCGAAGCAGCGCAGAAAATTCTCTGTTGTCTTATATGCGATAGGACGTCCGGGCAGGTCAAGTCTGCCGTACTCCTCAAGCAGGTTTCTCTCCACAAGTGAGTTCACCACGCCCGAGCTGTCAACGCCACGCACCTGCTCCACGAAGCTCTTGGTAACTGGCTGATTATACGCAACTATCGCAAGCACCTCTAATGCCGCCTGTGACAGCGGAGCCTGCCTGCGTGTTTCCATCGCAGATTTTATATACGGTGCGAAATCAGGCTTTGAAGTCATCTGATAGCTGTCGCCAAGACGTGTTATGCAGAATGCACTTTCAAGCTCTGTATATCTGTCGTTAAGACGGTCGATTATCTTCACGACCGTTTCCTTTTCTATCTCTGAGGCGGAGGCGAGCTTGTCCAGCTCTATCGGGTCGCCGCAGGCGAAAAGTATCGCCTCTATGACCGCCATTCCGTCACTGAATTTCATCCTGTACAGCCTCCCTGTCCGAGCGGGTAGCAAGCCGCAGACTGCTGCCGTCCTCGGAAATTATTACACGTCCCTGCTTTGAAAGCTCCAGTATCGCAAGGAAGGTCGCCACCTCACGGGAGCGGGGAATATCCCTGTAAAGCTCGTCCATAGTAACGCTGCCCTGCTTTCTGAGGCTTTTCAGCACCGCAACTATGCCCGTAAACACCGTTACATAGCTTTTGGCAACGATGGGCTTTATGGACTTCGGACGATAAAACGCCTTTTTCCTGCCTCTGTCCGTCACTGCGCCCATAGCAAGCAGCAGCTCTTCGGGCTGATGAGTCTTGTTATAAGACAGGTCCAGCTCTATCTCCTCAGGCTTTCGCACGAAGATACAATCGCCCTGAAATCTCTTTTTAAGGCGCTCCGCCATGGTCTTGCACAGCGCGTATTCGATAAGCGCACCCTGAAGCTCTCTTTTAAGCTCCTCTATCTCCTCCTTCGGGAGAAGCGCAGCAGACTTTATCAGGATAAGCTTTGCCGCCATTTCGAGGAAGTCAGATGTGACTTCAAGCTCTGCCTCGGTCATGCGCTCAAGATACAGCATGAACTGCTCAAGAAGTATGCTTATCTCGATATCCTGGATGTTCAGCTTGTGCTTCTGGATAAGCGACAGCATAAGGTCCAGCGGACCCTCGAACACCTCCAGCTTAAAGCTAAGTTCCTCCATCGTCCGCCCTTACCCCACAAAGAACGAGGCGGCATCAAGCAACATGATAAGACCGACATCAAGGTAAGCGAGCGGCACATCAAGGAAGCCAAGTATCAGCGCCACAAAGAAGATAAGGTTTATGATCTGACCATATCTCTCCATGAAAATAACGCCCTTAGGCGGCAGGAAGCAGCAGAGTATCTTGCTTCCGTCAAACGGAGGGATAGGCAGCAGGTGCAGTACCGCAAGGCTGACATTTATCAGCGTTATCTGTGACAGACCCATACTGATATAGTACATCATCTCGAAGCTTACACTGTTAAAATCAGCTGTAACAAACAACAGCTTTGAGATTATCATGGTGATGTAGGAGAGCAGTATGCTGGCAACAGGTCCCGCAAGGGATGTGAGTATCACAGCGGTGCGGGGCTTTACCTTTGTGCAGCGGTTGTAGTTTATCGGCATCGTCCTTGACCAGCCGATGCAGGTAATGCACAGAAAGAATGCACCCCTCGGGTCGATGTGCGAAAAGGGATTGAGGGTAAGTCTGCCCTCGCGCTCGCCCGTGTCATCACCGATAAGCTTTGCAACATAGCCACGAGCAACCTCACGCAGAGGGAATACCACGAAAACAATGACCGCAACAGCAAAAAACGAAATAACGCACTCAATGACCTCAGCCTGTCTGTTGGCGGAATTTGCAACAAAGACATCCATCAGCTCAAACAGAGGACCCTTAAGGCGTTCAAGCGTACCAAAAAAATTCATCAGTTACTCCTTATGTCAGATATTCAAACATATTATTGTCATTATAAAAACTGCTATACTTTACTATTATAGCTTATTTTCATCCTTTTTGCAAGGGGAAACAGTAAAAATACACCCAGATTTCATCTTGTAATACTTATATGCGATAAAAACGACCTGAGAGTACATCTCAGGTCGTATTTTGATATTTACTTCACCTTGTATTTTCCGTCCGTCTGAAGAACATAGGTCCTGCCCTCGCCTATATACGGAATATATACGGAATCAACAACGTTTCCGTCTATATCCCAGAGAGTGATGGTCTCTCCCTCTTTAAGGCTGAAGTTTGCCTGAAGCTTCATAAGTGCATCCTTGCTCTTATTGTTCTTCATTACTACAATGACCTCGCTGAGAGCGGGTATCTCAGTAGCGGGCATGCTCCACTCGGTGGGAGCAGTAACATCGTCAGACATGTACATTCCGCTGATAGTGATATCCTCGGAGTTGGGATTGTACAGCTTTATCCAGCCCGCATTCTTATCAGTGCATATCTGACTGATGCGTACAGGAGCGTCATGCAGCTCAAGCTTCTCTGTGTACAGCTTAGCAAATACATTTCTGTCCACTGCCATTTCGCTTGTCAGCGTAACAGAGGGTGTATCGTACTCCACATCGTTTATCACCCACTTGACGAACTTGTAGCCCTCGTGGATATCCGCAGTGAGCTGAACATCACAGTCTGCGAAATATGTGGCATACAATGTTCCACGCTGGGTAGTCTGTGTACCGAGAGTGATATCTGCGCCCGTTGCACCTGACGCCGAAACATCATAGAAATCAAAGGAGAAACCAAGAAGGTCTATCATCTCCTTAAGCACAACTTCATATCTTCTGTTGGCAAAGTCACGTATCTGTTTGCGGCTGTCCGCAAAGGTCTCCCTGTGAGCCCATGTTGATACTATTCCAAGATCAAGCGCATACATCTGCTCGGGGTCGCTTATTTCGATAAGATCGTCAAGCACCTCGTTTGCATGCTCCGCACTGAACGCATACGCAGTCAGGTCGCTCATGATATTTGCTAGCAGCTTTCGCATATCGTCACGCTTGAACAGTGCCTGGAGCGCCTTGCTCTCGCCGCTCATGTGTCTGCCTGTCAAAAGGTCGGAAATAGTTTTCAGCCTGTGACCCTCGCCGTAAAGACCCCAGCCATACTCTGCGTCAAAGAACAGATAGCGCCATCTGCCGTCCATGTGTTCGGAGGTGATCTCCTCGCCCTCGGCAGGATAGTATCTGTATGCCTTGAAGTTGTTTCCCGGCCAGTCCTTGTTGGAGATGTATATCTGCATACAATAGTACTGGAGCAGATTTTCCACATCCACAAGCTTGCAGAACTCCTCAAATATCTTATCATCTGTAAGGTCCTTGTCGAAGTATTCTGTCATAGCGAGATAGTCCTTCATGGGCTGCTCTATTATCTCGCCCTCCTCAGGCTCGGGGACTTCTATATTCTCGATAATTCCGTACTGCTCCTTGTTGCCGCCGAACTGTGTAGCAAGATAATCCTCGTTGAAATTCTCGTGCAACCATGAATAGCCGTAGTACTCACCGTTAAGGAACACTGCACAGGGCGTGGTATGCTGCGTTGCGGGGAAACCGTAGTCCCTTGCAAGCTGCTGCGAAAGCTCGTCACGTACTCCTGCGAACTCACGATCATTTGCGCCGTTTCTGAGCACTATCCTGTCATACTCGGAGATCGGTACTCCGTCCTCGGTAAGCGCCCCATCAAAGAACGCATACTTGAACTTACCGTTTTCGGGGTCGTATTCCTTACGTGCGATAAGCTTGAAGGACTTCTGGTCAACTACTCTTGAGTAACCGCCGACTACCCTTGCTCCCGCATCCTGCGAGATAACATTATCTCCGTCGCTCTCAAACACCTCAACGTACATGTCACGCTCGGATTCCCTGCCGCTCATGTAGTAGTTACCGGGAGCGTTGTAGGGTATCTCCTCACCGGGATGCTCCTTCACGTAGTCATCGTATATCTTACCGGGTACTGCAATACCATACTCATAATCGTAGAGGTTATACGGGTCAGTGCTGAGTACGAATACCAGTGTATCCTCGGAAAAACGCTCGTTTACCTCTGTTCCCGAAACAAAGCTGCGGGTATGTATCTTTCCTGCTGTGCCATCAACCACAGACATCGCCCTAACAGTAGTTACTCTCACCTCAGGGCCTGCGTTTACAGTGATTGGTTCCAAATACCTGTATGAAGGCTCGATCTTAGGCTCGGAGCCATCGGTTGTGTAGTAGATCTCCGCACCCTCGGCAGCGGTAAGTGCGACCTCGATATTCTCGGAATAGAATGTCGCCTCGTGAGAGAATGCTATATCACTGCCTGTGACTGGCTCTGTCTGCTCTGCCTCAGGCGCTGAGGTGGACAGGGTAAGCTCTCCGTCCTCGCCAATAACGGCAGATACCTGCACAGGCTCAGGCGGGAACATGGTATACAGCACAGCCGCAGCTATGCCTATTGCTAAAACTATTACTAAAACGATAATTCTTTTCATGTTATTCTCCGAACAAATAAGCCATCAGGGAAGTTATGTGCTGCTGTCTGCCTCGTATTCCTTCATCATACGCTCGTAGAAGTCGGGCATCGCCTTTTTGAAATTGATAGGCTTGAAGCTTGTTGCATCCACAAACGCATGGGAGCTTGTACCCTCAGAAAGCACCTCGTCCTCACCTTTGCGTGTAACGGTGTATAAAAACTCGATGCGTGCGGGAGTGAAACGGGCTATCTTAGCTGTAATGACAAGTGTTTCGTCATATTTAGCGGGACTTTTATAGCGGCAGGATATTCCTGTCACGGGGAGCATTATACCCCTTTTTTCCATCTCGGAGTAGCTCATTCCGACGTTTTTGATGTAGTCAGTCCTCGCCACCTCATACCACA
>JAFSHE010000280.1 GCA_017440445.1 Oscillospiraceae bacterium
AGACAGCCGTATTGATTATATTTCGGATACATTGGGTATCCCGATGGACGAGGTCATCTACTGCGTTGACGTTATGCGGCAGGAGGGGCTTCTTGCCAATGCAGAGGATATGACCGCATATATCCGTAAAGGAGATACACAGAATAAATCGGCTCGAGTGCTGAGCAGATATGCAAAGCTCGAGAGCTTTCTGCTGTCCGATATCTCGGAGGAGGGGCACAGTTACAGCCTTAAAGAGCTGAACGAGGACGCAGAAATAAACGGTATAGCTGGAACTTCCGTAAAGGCTATCAAGACCTTGCTGTATTTCTGGACTATCAAAAACTACATCGAAAAGCACCACGATTCAACGGAAAAGGACACTCCTATATGCCCGTGCTATGCCATTTCCGAGCTTAAAGCAAAGGCGGAAAAGCGCCATGCTATCTGTGAAAAGGTACTGGAATATCTGTATCAATCTGCAAAGGAACAGACCTCATCGGAGAAAGATGAGGTTATGGTGGAGTTCTCTGCACTGAAATTGCTTGAATATTGCAGTGATAATCTCAGGCTTGTCATGAGCGCAGAGATCACAATGGACGAGGTGAAAGAGGCTCTGCTGTATCTCTCGAAGATAGGCGCTATCAATATTGAGGGCGGATTCCTTGTGCTGTATAACGGCATGGAGATAACCCGTCTGGAGCTTAATAACAACATCCGCTACAAGGTAGAGGACTACCGACAGCTTGATGAATACTACAAGCAGAAGATACAGCAGATACATATCGTAGGCGAATATGCAAACATGATGGTGCGTGATTATGACGCAGCCATGCAGTTCGTGAGTGATTATTTCGGCATGGACTATAAGAAGTTCATTGCGCAGTATTTTAAGGGTGAGCGTGGAGCGCAGATAGAGCGCAACATCACTCCTGCAAGGCATAAGATGATATTTGACGGACTTTCCGACAAACAGCGTGAGATAATCGACGATAACGAATCAAAATACATCGTTGTCACCGCAGGACCGGGCAGCGGCAAGACGATGGTACTTGTGAGAAAGCTTGCTTCCCTCTATCAGATGGAGGACACCAAGCACGAGCAGCTTTTGATGGTGACGTTCTCCCGTGCGGCGGCGACCGAGTTCAGAGTAAGATTACAGGAGCTGTTAAAGGGTGCGGCTCGCTATGTGGAGATAAAGACGTTCCATTCCTATTGCTTCGATCTCCTAGGAAAGATAGGCAGCCTTGAAAATTCCGATAAGGTGGTTGAGGAGGCTACCGCAAGGATAATCAGCGGTGAGGTCGAACAGGGACAGATAACCAAGACTGTCGTTGTTATCGACGAGGCTCAGGATATGGATAAAAACGAGTTCGCTCTTGTAAAGGCGCTTATGGAGCGAAACGAAGATATGAGAGTTATCGCTGTCGGCGATGACGACCAGAACATCTATCAGTTCAGAGGCTCGGATTCAAAGCACCTTGCTTCGCTTATCACGGAGTACGGCGCAAAGCAGTACAGTATGACGGATAACTACCGCAGCAGCCGCAGGATAGTGGAGCTTGCAAATGCCTTTGCCGAGCGTATCTCGGTGCGCCTGAAATCAGAGCCTATCCGTGCCGTAAGCGAGGAAGAGGGCATAGTTCAGCTCACTCGTCATACGGGAAGAAACCTTGAAATTCCCGTTGTTGACTGTATTCAGAGAACATGGAACAGCGGTACAGCGGCAGTGTTGACTTCTACCAATGACGAAGCTCTGCGGGTTATGGGATTGCTTATAAAGCGTGGAATACGGGCGAAGCTCATTCAGAGCTTGAAAGATTTCAAGCTGAATACACTGGCTGAAGTGAAATACTTCGTCAAGATGATAAGCGCGGACAACGATACTCCAACCATTCCCAAAGAACAATGGGAGAGGGCAAAGGAGCAGACAAAGGCATATTTTGACCGCAGCGAGTGCCTTGAAAATGTGATGAATATGATATCCGCATTTGAGGCGACCTGTGGAAACTCCATCTACCGCAGCGATTTTGAGAGCTTTGTTTATGAATCGAAATACGAGGATTTTTACAGCGATGATGTTGGTGTTGTCACCGTGTCCACCATACACAAGGCAAAGGGCAGGGAGTTCGACAATGTATATATGCTGCTGAGCAGTGTGGATAGCTCGACTGATGAAAGAAAAAGAGTGCTGTATGTGGGAATGACGAGAGCGAAAAAGGC
>JAFSHE010000281.1 GCA_017440445.1 Oscillospiraceae bacterium
ATACTGCGCCACAGGCAGTACGCCCAGGCTGAGGACAACTGCGCCTTTATGTTACCTTTATTTTACATAAATAGAAAGGAATTACACTATGGAGAATAATACAGTAAACAATGCTATGCCACTGGATATAGCTGATCTTCCTACGGCGACGCCGATAGAAAAAAAGCACTTCACGGTATTTGAAGGAATATGCGCTGTGCTGAGCCTCGGTCTTGGATTTTTCTTTACGCACTTTGCGTTTGCCAATGCGGGAGGTATCTGGGGCGGCGTGATGTGGCTGCTTTTCGGAGGGTTGCTGGCGGTTTTCGCAGTAAAGAAAAGGATAGCGATAAAGCCGCTCCACATAATGCTTTTTGTTGTTTCGGCGGTGTTCAGCTTAGTGCCTCTGTTCTCTGCAAATATAGCTATAAATACGCTTGCGGCATTCTTCGTATACGGAGTTCTGCTGTATCTGTGTATCGCCCTCAGCGGATCGGAGGTGCTGGGCAGGCACTTCGTCGGTGATATGCTGAATGCGGTGTTTGCACGTCCGTTCTCTTGCTTCGTGGACTGCCCGAGGGCGGCGGTGTCGCTTATCGGCAGGGTAAGGGGCGGAAAAAATGCGTTCTACATTTTTCTCGGATTGCTTATGGCAGTGCCGCTGACGATAGTCGTTGTTTTCCTGCTGATGAGCTCTGACGGTATGTTCGAGTCGTTTATGGACGGCGTATGGAATGGTATGCCCTCGTTCTCGCCATCAGTGATAGGAGAGCTGATATTCGGTGTTCCCATCGGAATGTTTTTGTGCGGAGCGCTGTTTGCTTCGTCAGCGAGGGTATCTCAGCATATGGACGAAGCTCCCACATACAGGATATTCCCGCTTGCAGCGGCGCTTTCTGCGGTAACTCCCGCATGTGTTTTCTATGTTGCGTACCTTATCGTTCAGATGAATTATCTTTCGGCGGCATTCGGCGGGACACTGCCCGAGCCGTTCACGTATTCGGAGTTTGCACGACGTGGTTTCTTCGAGCTGTGCGTTATCGCATTTATCAACTTCGGGCTTATCATCCTTATGCAGACTTTTGCCGTCAGAAAGGACGGTGACAAGCGCCATGTTGCCCTTAAGGTCTACACGGTGATATTGTCTGTGCTGACTCTTATGCTTATTGCATGTGCTATGTCAAAGATGTTCATCTACATCGGAGAATACGGAATGACTCAGTTACGTGTATATACCTCGTGGTTTATGGCGCTGCTTGCGGTCATGTTTATCGTGATGATAGCTATGCAGTTTTTGGAGTTTCCTGTGTGGAAGGTCATTTTTGCTGCGTTTACAGTGATGTTCGGTGTGCTGTGCTTTTCCAATGTGGACGGCGCTATCGCCCGCTATAATGTAAGAGCGTATCAGAGCGGTGCGCTTGAGAAGGTGGATATGTACAGTATGGGCGATCTGGGAGTTTCGGCAGTGCCTTACGTTGTGGAGGTAGAGGCTGATTTCCCAAGTGGCGCAGCAGATTTCTACGGTGAAGTGCTGCGGGAGCTTGAGCGCACCTCAGATGTGGACTATTTCAGCATCCCAAGATGTATTGCAAGGAATATCCTTGCTGAAAGAGGGTACGGTAATGAGTAAAAAACGCTTTGCTGTACTTGCAGCAGGTGCATCTGTGTTGCTTGCGGCGGTGTGGTATTTTTATAAGCCGCTGTATTACAGACTCTATCCCTTTGACAGGATAAGGGGAACGGTGAGTGTTTCGGTCGATGGAAGGAAGGCAGAGATATCTACTGCGGAGGGGATAAGTACCTCTGACGGCACGGCACATGTTTCGATAAAGGCAGGCGAGTACGGAGGCTATTCATTCAACCTTTATGCAGACGGAATATCCCGACCTGTTGAGGTAAGCGTTTATCACTATAACTGGTGGAACGTCACACGATTTCAGCTGGAGTGTGCGGCTGACACACAGTCAGAAACTATTGATATCAGCTGCCGCTACACCATGCTCAGTGAGGAGGGAACAGAGCTTCCCGAGAGCTTCAGCAAGACCGTTGCTTATGGCAAT
>JAFSHE010000282.1 GCA_017440445.1 Oscillospiraceae bacterium
GACATGCTCCCATGCTTGTTGAGGTTACGGAGGATGGCAGGCTATACGCAGGAAGCTTTGAGGACTCTGATAACACTGTGTCGGTATTCAGTGATGAGTTCTATGGTGGTATGACGGTGGAGCTTTATATCAGCAGGGATATAGAGAAAGCTGACGTGATCGAGATATACGCCGATGTATATCGTGATGACAGCTTGCTATGCAGCACTGTGCGCACCGTAAGGACAATGAATTGTGAAACACCCCTGTTTGCGGGTGTGATATCGAATTATGCAGGTAACATATATCTTATGTACTCAGGGATAGGAGGGGATGCAGATGAACAGTCCGTTGAGCAGACTGCTGGTTGAATACAACTGCATTACGCAGGATGAGCTATACAGGGCATTATCTCAGCGCCGTGACGGAGAGCGTGTTATGGATACGCTGATAAGGAGCGGTGCGGTGGAGGAGTATGTCATTCTAAATGCTATAAGTGCAAGAAGCGGATATCCGCTGCTGCCGCAGCAGCTTCCGCATGCGGAAAAGGATGCGGTAGGCTCACTTCCAAGAGCTGTACTGGAAAAGTATCGTGTCCTGCCGCTTTCGGTTTCTGATGGAGTTATGAAGCTTGCGGTATGCGATCCGTCTGATGTATATGCTCTGGAGGATATCAGGCAGATATCGGGCATGCAGCTGGAGCTGTCCCTGTGCGAAAGCAGATATATCCTGCGTGGAATAGACTACTATTACTCGGATATCGAGGCTATTTCGGCCGTAAAAAGTGCTGAAAGTTCCGCTGATATGTCAGACAGTGGCGAAGCACCTGCCGTAAAGCTGATAGACAGCTTGATATCAAGGGGATACAGCGCAGGAGCAAGTGACATACATATCGAGCCGTTTGAGAAAGAAACTCAGCTGAGAATGAGGATCGATGGAATGATGGTGGATTATTCGACGGTGACAAGCACCATGCATCCTATGCTTATCGCACGTGTGAAGATAATGTCAGACCTTGATATAGCGGAGCATAGACTTCCGCAGGACGGAAACATCAATGCCGATATAAACGGCAGGCGCATAAGCATGAGAGTATCTGTTATCCCTACCGTATACGGCGAAAAGGTGGTGCTGAGATATCTCAACACAGATGTTTCGGTAGATCATGAAGAAATGTGCGGAATGGATGAACATTCGTACAAAATTCTTTCGGAGATGCTGAAAGCGCCTAACGGTCTGATATATTTTACAGGTCCTACGGGAAGCGGAAAGACCACCACTCTTTACATGATACTTGAGCGGATGGCAGAGCGTCCTGTAAATATCTGTACCATAGAGGACCCCGTCGAGCGCAGGATACCCCGTGTGATACAGACGGCAGTAAACTACGCTGCGGGTATGGATTTCACAACGGGACTTAAAGCAATCCTACGTCAGGACCCTGATATCATCATGCTTGGTGAAACACGAGATCGTGAAACTGCCGAGATATCCGTGCGTGCTGCGATAACAGGACATCTTGTGCTGTCAACGCTTCACACCAACGATGCAGTATCTGCAGTGCTTCGTCTTAGGGATATGGGCGTAGAGCCGTATCTTACGGCAAATTCCCTTGTGGGAGTAGTGGCACAGCGACTGCTTCGCAAGATATGCACCAACTGCTCGGAGGAATGTGAGCCGACCGCAGAGGAGCGTGATATCATCGGTCGTGGTCCGAGGTACATCCGAAGGGGAAAGGGCTGTCATCTTTGTAATTATACAGGCTATAAAGGCAGAATAGCCATCCATGAGGTGCTTAGGGTCGACAGGACGCTGAAGCGCATGATATCAGACTGTAAGGAAACAGACGAGATGTACTCCTACGCTTGTAAGGAGCTTGGACTTGTCCCGCTGCGTGTTACGGCGAGTGCGCTTGTTGCAGACGGACTTACCACGCCCGAGGAGGTGCTTCGTGCGGCATATTTTGCGGATTAAGCACAAGGATGGCTTTACTCTGGCAGAGGTGCTTATCGTGCTTGTGATAGCCGCATTGATCGCAGCGATAGGTGTTCCGCCGCTGGTCTCCTTTGTTGAGTACAGCAGTATGCAGACGTGCTGTGACAATGCTGATGCAATAGCATCCATGGTTGAGCGACACCTGATTACTGAGCAGTTCTTTTCTCCCTCTGAGGTGCAGCAGGAGCTGGTCTCGCTGCTGGAACGGCTATCGGATAACGGAGTGACGGTATCCTCTCTCGCTGATGAGCATTTTTCGGCATACATCAGGTATGGCGGGGAAGTGTACAGTGTTCTGTGGAGCTACGATGCGAAGGGCAGTATACCTGATTTTTCAGTGTACTGCAACGAGCATGATGTACGTTGTACACGCAGCTTTGATATAACATATATCAACATGACCGTGAATAACAAAAAACCCTGAGAATACATCTCAGGGTTTTGTTTTGGTTGATTACTTTGTATTGTCCTCTACCCATTTTGCTGCCATCATGGGAGTAAGTATGATATCCATAGTTTTCTGTGTGCCGTCGTATACATTCTCTGCGGAGATTCCGGATTCGTTTGCATCGGTAGGCTCGCAGATATCGTATGTTACCTGCGGACGGTACTTGATACGAGCGTACAGGAACTCCGGCGGGATATAGTCGATCATGCCGATCTCCTCAAGCCACAGGAAGGGTGACATACCGCCGATAGAAACATCGTCGATTATCCAGCCGCCTGCGTTGATGGCATCGTTTGCGCACAGGTACAGTGAGAAGTGGAACTTCTGCTCCTTCTCGCCGTTTACCAGACCGATAGAGAAGCTCTTGAGCGTAAAGCTGTTAATTATCTCAGACTCATATCCGCAGCAGGTGCAGATGCCGCCGTAGCCGTACAGCTTAGCATTTACATCACGGGTGAAGAAGTTCTTGTAGATTCTGGGGTTCTTGATATCCGTAATGCGGCGTATCTCAGAACGCAGGAATTTGAACTCCTCATTCTGGATAGTGGGTACGGGCTTGTAGTAGTAGGGTATCTGGTCAAGCAGCAGCTGATTAGGCTCCTCTGTACTGGAGTACAGCGCAGTAAGTGCGGATGTGCAGTTGCCTGTCAGTATGAACTCAACAAACTTCGCAAATGCGGGCTTCGGCAGACCCTCACGCAGTACAACGTAATTTGCGGTCTTTTCCTTGTCAGCGTCAGCGATAGGCTCTGCTGTGTCGATTATCTTGAGTATCTTGTTGTTTGCGTCTATCAGGGCGATCTTGTCAAGACCGAGGTCGCAGACATAGATCTTGCTGATGGTATCCTCCACTTCCTCGGGAGAGCCGCAGCCTGTCAGTACAGTGAGTATCTCCTCTGCATCGAAGCTGTATCTTGCAGCAGAGTAGGGGAAGTCGAATACACGGTTGTTGAACATTCCGCTGTCGATAAGCAGATATACATCACCGATTATCTCCAGCAGGTCAGCGTTGGTGACGTTCGGAGGGATCATGAACTGCTTGCCGTAGGATGCGAAACGGTAACGCTTGTTGATATCCAGTGTAAGTGTAACATCTCCGCCCTGGCTCTTTATCTCACGCAGGAATTCAAGGGTCTCCTTGCCGTTTGTGAAGGAGTTCATTATCAGTGTGATAACGGAGTTGTATACCTGATGGTTCTCGAAGCGCATCTCGTGAGAGGTAATGACATCCATCGCCTTTTTCAGGTTGCCGATGTTTATCTTGGATACCTCGAACTGGATAGTGGTAGCGCCCGAGGTTATTACGAACTGGAAGTACTTCATGGAGATGCGGTAAGCCTCACCGAACATCTCGTCGATAACTGCAAAAGCTTCAGCCAGTGCATTCTCATCTGCAACTGCACCGTCGATAACACAGTTATTGAGCTTCAGGCTGATAATGCTTCTGAATCCATCGGAAAGATCGTAGTCACGGATATGCCTGTTCTTGTCAGAGGACATGATGAATATCTCGTCGTCCTGATGGAATGCGTAAACAAATTCGCTGCCGCTCTCGTCAGTTGCCTGCTCGTTCCAGTTGTACTTTGCGAACAGGACGTGGTTTTCCTCGCCTTTGTACCATTCCTGCATCTGGTCGAGGTCGCTGTACAGCTGCTGCATAGCAGAGCCGTCGTCATGCTCCTCCTTGGAGATGCCGCTGTGCTCGGTCGAGAAGCCGTTTTCCTTCAGCTCGGTAAAGGTAACGGGCTGCTCCGTATTGGGCAGCTTAACGGAGATAGAGTCGCAGAACTGCTCCTTAAGACCCTTTACAAGCGTACTGCTGTTTATGTAGTTGAAGAAGAACTCAAAAACATACTGTCTGGGACGGAGCATATAGCGCTCGGCGTTGTCGGGACGCTTGGTAAGCTCCAGAACGAACAGCGCCTTGTAGCGGTCTACTATCTCTACGATATCCTTTTCGATCTCCTCGGATACGGTCTCGATGCAGTCGTGACGGATACCCGCACGGTTGTTTGTGATGTACTTGTTGGGAACGCTTACGAAGAATGCGGAAAGCTGCTCCTGCAGGAATTCCTGTCTGTTTGCCTTGACAAGACCTGTAAGCTCAAAGGTGGAGAAGTAGTTGTACTTTTCCATCAGCACCCTTGCAGCCTCACGCTTTGCTCCTGAGATCGCAAAGGGAATGAGGTATACAAAGCCATCATTCTCCATGTGGATGAAGTCCGCAACGCTCTTTCCGTTTTCAAAGAAACGGATCTTAGGCAGGGTATCGTTCTCGTCCCTGCGGAATTCCTGGATCTTGTATACCACC
Source organism: Oscillospiraceae bacterium (assembly GCA_017440445.1). The sequence continues at coordinate 4,734 of JAFSHE010000282.1, forward strand.
TCGGGCTTGCCGAAGGATATGATTGCGATATTGAATGTACGGGAGGGAGTTTCATGCTCATCGGTAGCCTTGAGGTGCTTTTTGCGGATGAACGCAAAGCACAGGTCTACCATGTTCATGTAGTCGCCCTTTTCGGAGGTCATCGTTACAAGGTTGTGGTGCAGCTTCTTCTGACCTTCCTCGTCCAGACCGAATACTATCTCGGTGTGGTTGAATTTAGGACCGTTAAGCTCCAGCTCACGAACCTTAAGCGTGCCGCCGTCGTTAACTACACGCAGGGAGTAGTTGTTGGAGCGCATCTTGAACCAGTCAACGTTCGCAAATACGCTCTTTGCACCGAGACCGAAGCGACCCTCACGCTCTGCGATGCCCTCGTTTCTTCCCACGGAGAGATAATAGAATACCTGCTCCAGCGAGAATCCTGTCTCGTTATATGTCAGCTTTACCTGACCCTCATCAAGGAATTCTATCATTACCTTGATATCATTTTCTTCGTAATCACAGCCGAAAACGTTCTGCAGCAGCTCACGGATAATGGACTCGCGAGGGTAATCCTGCATCATACCCGTAACATTTATCGCGCTTCTGCCTGTATACATGCTGTTGAAGTAATCCTTGAACGGTGTGCTGTCCACATCGCCTGAGTACAGCATCATCTGCAGCTTCTGAAGCACCTCGGACATTCCGTTTTTATCGCCCGCTGTATGGTGTTCAAAAAAGTCGCCAAGGAGCTTTTCAACAGCCTCATAGCTTTCGCTCATAAATACGCCCCGTTTCTCCGCACTGTATGATTTTGCGGACATCCCCGTGCGGTCGGGATATCTTTTTTATCATCCGACGTATCAGATACCGTCGTTATACAGCTTGATGTAATCTCTGAAGGACCTTGTGGAATCCTGCTCACGCACTCTGTATCTCCATATACCGAAAAGTACGGGATACTGTATGCTGTCGCCGAGCGCTGAAAGCTCATTCTTTATGTTAAGGTGGAAATTCTCTGCACTGTGAAGCTCGTCGATATGCTTCTTGGCGTCGGAAACTCCGTTCACCGCATCCGCAGCAAAGGGGAGACCTTTCCAGTCCTCTGTGGAGAAGCTTGCTGCCATTGCCGAAAGCTCGGAAGCGGATACCTTTTCAAGCTTTTTCTCCTTAACGACACACAGACCATCCAGCTCCATAAGAGCAAGCTTTATGTCATCGTGGGAGGCATCCTTTGTAAATCCGAATACCTTGCAAAGACGCTCCAGCAGGCGGTCAGCAAACTCAGAGAGCTGCTTTGCGGTGGTTATCTTTTCGGTACCGAATACAGCGTAATCGCCCTTGAATTTCTTGATAAGGTCGAAGCAGCTGTCTACCTCGCTTGCGTAGCTTGTAACATATTTCAGGTCGTCGAATACGTTGCACACATATTCGCCTTTGTTTTCGATATCCAGCAGGATATTTCTTGAGGGAAGCTCTCCGCAGAAGCCCGAGGAGATTCCGCAGTAAAGCACCTTATCCAGCATGCGTGAATCGAACAGCTTGTTCGTATCACGGAATATGATGAATTCTCTCTCGGCTTCCTTTGCAGCACCATGACGGGTCATTCTTCTTTCAAGGAGTGCCGCAGATGTGGGAAGCTCGTAGTTGATTATGTAATTGATACGGTCGAGAGCGTCGCCTACTGCACTGAGGTTGTCAGTAGCAAGCACCACTCTGGGATATATAGTGGAGTCGTCTACTCTCAGCTTTCTGAGTATATCCTCGTGGCTGGAAAGCTCGCCCTTTGCGGTCTTTACCACATTCTGACCGTTATATACGCAGGAGATGACCTTTCTCAGGTACTCTGCCGTATTCTTTTCGCAGCAGTATACTATCGCACGATTCTTTTCATCTGCGAGTATCTCATCAAGCAGACCGAGGAAGCTATCCAGCTTTTTGTCAAATGCACGCATATCCTCAACATCGGAGCGTGTATAGGATACCTTCTGGTATGTACTCTTGAAGCGTTCACAATCGTACTCCTCAAAGATATTTCCACCGTATCTGTACAGAGGCAGACCGGAGCGAAGATCCATTCTGCGGCGGAGTCCGTTAAGCGCGGAATCCTCAAAGCTGTACTCACGGAAGGTGATATTCCTCTTCATGCTGCCGTCGTATACACGCTTGTCGAAGTATCTCATTACGGGAGAATCAGCGTCAAGCTTTGCAGTATCGGCGTTAAGGTCAACTATATCGATCATCTCGGAGAGAGAGGAGTCTGCCATAACGCTCTTTACAAGCTCAGCGATCTTCTCCTTATCCTCGTCCTTTTTAGCGGGAACGGGAGCTGTGATAAGCAGCCTTTCAGCCTTCCAGGGAAGCTGATCCTTGTAGTATGAGTAATTCGGAACGCCGCTGCTCTGTTCTTCGTCTATAACTATCAGATCCCAGACGAAATCGCTGCCGACCTTTGTCTTGATGCCACCCTGCTTTGCAAGAGCGTCAGAGGACATAAGGAACAGGTTAGGACTGCTTTCCGAGAAGAATACGATAGCGTTTGAAACGCCCGTAATAACCTTGAAATCTGCGCCGATACCGGTCATAAGTATCCTGTACCAGCCATACAGCTCATAGTTTGAGGTTATAAGAAGGATATTTGGTCTTTCCTTTTCCTGAAGGACGTCATAGATGCAAAGACCTGCTTTTGTCAGCTTTTCAGAGCCGAATTCGCTGAACATAAGGCAGAAGCCGAACTTGCGCAGCTTTTCTGCCGCAGCAAGATTGGATGCTGACAGGTCCATACCGCCCAGAGGAATCCATTTTAAACTGTTGTCACTCACTAAGCGCACCTCCGTAAATCGGGTTTACTGTAACAGCTGTATACTTCATCGCATCGGAGATGAAAAAAGTCTGTTTCGTCCGCCGAAAAGGTATACTACCCCTACTATTACAGTCTATAAAATCATTATACAACATAAATCAGATTTTTACAAGTTATATGCGACACTTATCGCTTAAAAATCGAAAGGGTTAAATTTGTTGATATTGCACAAAAGAAAACCATAAACAGATACTTTACTTTTTGCGCATTTAATGATAAAATAACTCTATAACTGTATTTTAAATACGAAAGGATACATATCATGACAGAATTTGAATACCAGCAGGCGCAGGCTATCTGCGATGTAGCTCACAAGCTGTGGCAGCTTGGCTTTGTTGCGGCAAATGACGGAAATATCTCCGTAAGACTTCCCGACGGTAACTTCCTTGTTACACCCACAGGCACCAGCAAGGCAAGCCTTACCCCTGAGATGATCGTTAAGATGAACGCAAAGAACGAGGTGGTTGAGCCTGCTGCACTTCCCGGCTACAAGCCCACATCCGAGTTCAAGGTACACCTGCGCTGCTACGAGGCTCGTCCCGAGGTAAATGCGGTGGTACACGCACATCCTCCGACAGCGACAGGCTTTGCTATCGCACACATCCCGCTGGACGATTACACTATGCCCGAGGCTATAATCTTCCTTGGCTGTGTTCCGATCGCTCCCTATGACACTCCCGGATCCCAGGGCGTTGCTGACAAGATACTTCCTTATCTTGAGAACCACGACTCCATCCTTATGGAGAACCACGGTGCGCTTACCGTTGGTATCGACATTACTCAGGCATATTATCGCATGGAAACACTGGAGCATTTTGCTAAGGTAAGCCTTGTTGCAAGACAGCTCGGCGGCGCAAAGGACCTCCCCATGGATAAGATAGAGGAGTGCTGCGAGATAGGCAAGAGCTTCCCTATCCGTCACCCAGGATACAGAAAGTATCACTGATAAACGTTTGCTGTGGCATGACAGGCCTCTGATGATTTTTTGAAAGGAACATCCTATGTCAAAACGCATACTTGTATTTGATTTCGGCGCATCCAGCGCAAGGGCTATGCTCTGTAAATATGAGAACGGCGCACTGTCGCTGGAGGAGATACACCGTTTCCCGAACAACCCTGTGCGTGAGAACGGACATCTTCGCTGGGATATCGACGAGCTGTGGGAGCAGATGAAGATAGGCATCAGCTTCGGCGTGTTCAACGGCGGCTTTGACGCTATCAGCATCGACACATGGGGTGTTGATTTCGGTCTTATCGACAAGAACGGCGAGCTGCTTGAAAAGCCTGTTCACTACCGTGACTCCCGCACAAACGGGATCCCTGAGGAGGTATACGAAAAGTTCTCTGCGGAGGAGCTGTTCATGCAGAGCGGAATACAGCCGATGAATATAAACACGATATTCCAGCTGTACTATCTTGCTCACCACAAAAGCAACACGCTGTTCCGTGCGGAGAAGATGCTGATGATGCCCGACCTGTTTGCGTATCTGCTGACGGGTAAGGAGCGTGCGGAGTTCACCGAGGCTACCACATCGCAGCTTATCGACCACAAGACAAAGGGCTGGAATATAAAGCTTATCGAGGAGCTTGGCATACCCAAGCGCATCTTCCCGCAGCTTATTCAGCCGGGCGAGGTGTACGGCGTGCTGAAGCAGGAGCTTTGCGAGGAGTTCAGGATAGAGCCTGTTCCCGTTATCGCATGCTGCTCGCATGATACAGCGTCTGCCGTTATGGCTGTGCCGTCGCTTGAGGAGCATTTCGCATTCCTCAGCTGCGGAACATGGACATTGTTCGGAACAGAGCTGCGTCATCCCAGAGTGACCAAGGAAGTTCTTGAAATGGGACTCACCAACGAGGGCGGCTATGGCGGAACCACGACTCTGCTGAAGAATATCATGGGTCTGTGGCTTATCCAGGAAACACGCAGGTATTATCAGAAGAACGGCAAGGATCACAGCTTTGCGGACCTTGAAAGAATGGCGCTTGAGGCAGAGCCGTTTGTAAGCTTTATCAATCCTAACGATGCGCTGTTTGCGGCTCCCGACGACATGCCACTTAAGATACAGGAGTTCTGCCGCAGGACTGGCCAGCCTGTTCCCGAAACGGCAGGAGAGATAATGCGCTGCATCTATCAGAGCCTTGCCTGCGAGTTTGCGCTGACCTTTGAGAAGATAGAACGTCTTACGGGTCACAGCTTCAGTCTTGTTCACATGATAGGCGGCGGAACAAAGGATAAGCTGCTGTGTCAGCTTACGGCGAATGCCGCAGGAAAGTCTGCGGTGGCAGGTCCTGTGGAGGCAACCGCACTCGGAAACGGCATCTCCTCGCTGATATCTCTCGGTGAGATAGCGGATATCTCCGCAGCGAGAAAGGTCATTATCGACTCTGGACTTACCGTTACCTACGAGCCGCAGGAGCATGAAAAGTGGCTCCCTGCCCTTGAAAGATACAGAGAGCTTGTAAAATAAACATCAGCCCCTGCCGTGATTGGCAGGGGCTTTTCACTGTAAACAAAAATCAGACGGCATATACCGTCTGATTTAAGAGCAAATTAATAACAGAAACTGTTATACCGGTGCTTAAAGCTTGGAATTACTCGCCTCTCTGCTTAGCGAAGCACTCGCTGCAGTAAACGGGTCTGTCTTCCTTGGGCTCGAAGGGAACTCTTGCAACGCCACCACAGGATGCGCATGTTGCATCATAGAATGTTCTTGCGCCCTTGCCTGCATTCTTCTTAGCGTCGCGGCAAGCCTTGCATCTCTGAGGCTCGTTTACGAAGCCCTTCTCAGCGTAGAACTCCTGCTCGCCTGCGGTGAATACGAAATCTGCGCCGCAATCCTTGCACTTTAAAGTCTTGTCAGTGTACATAGTGATACCTCTTAAAATTTTTTTTGCCCTGGGACGGATTTGCACCGACACCTTTGTAAAACAACGCTCTTGTGAATTAAGCTACCGGGTCATATATATCAGTAATGCGACCCGATAAGTACGCATTACCTTCCAAACCATTAATAATCGGGAAAGACAGCTTTCAGCTTTGCACGGGCACGTGCAACGGCATTATCCACCGCCTTGCGGTCTATCCCAAGCCTC
>JAFSHE010000283.1 GCA_017440445.1 Oscillospiraceae bacterium
AATGCTTGAAATTTCCCTAATAATGATGTATTATATACATTGTGAAGATTTCTTAACGCCTTTAGGGCGATCAACATATATTATCGAGGTTACTTATGAATTTATATAGATTATCCGCCGCAGTTTCGGCGGCTGTTGTTATTGCGTGCTGCGCAGGTTGTTCAAGCGAGGATACAAGGCTTGTGGAGGCTCCCTCTGTGTATGTGGAGGACAGCGGTGCGGTCATTACAGAGAACACACCATCCGAAACACAGCCGATATCTCTCCCTGAGGAGCTATCTGTGCCAGAGGAGGGACAGACTGTTTCAGAGAGCAGGTCGGAAGATTCCGAGCAGCCGTCTGAGACAACAGCAACATCCACCGCTACATCACTCCCGACAGAGGAGCCTGCCCCTGAGGATATCACTTCGGAGGAGGATTACATCTTTTCCGAGGAGGGCGAGGTGCTGGATACCTTCTACATATCCGATTATGCTGCGTATGATATAACCTCTGCGGACAGGGAGTTTACCAAGGAGTCCATTTTTGTTGGCGACAGTATATGCAAGGGCTTTTCGGAGTACCATGTGGTAGGCTCAAAGCGTGTTTATGCAAGGGGAAATCTCGGCGCACGCAGCTTTTTCGATTATGATTTCTATTACGGCGAGGACTTCGAGGAGATAGACTATTCCGAGGTGCTGAGCCGTACTCAGCCGAAGTATGTGTTCCTCTCCATGGGAATGAACGATATCAACATGACAGACGAGCAGCAGTTCTGCGAGAACTACGCCAAGATAATCGACAAGACCCTTGCCGAGAGCGAAGCTGCGGTCTATGTCTGTGCGATAACACCTGTAAACAGCAAATTCACCACCAATTACAGGGTAGATTGCTTTAATCTTGAGATACAGAAATATATAGAGGAGAACTATCCCGAGCGTGTGTATTTCGTGGATTTCGGAAAGCACCTGCGCAACGAGGATGGCGACTTGCGTGAGAGCCTTACCAGCGGCGATGGAATACACCTTGCTCCCTATGCTTATTATATTGCCCTCTGGGAGATAAACAGGACCACCAAGGCAGATGGCCTGCGATGAAATAATTACAGACACCGTTATATCCATAGCGGTGTTTTTTCATTTTATAGTGAGCTTTGAACTTGATTTGTATTGCAATTTATACGGAAAAATGATATAATATAATATGTATGCAATTATTGCGGTGATATATTAATGGAGAATCGACATGAAAAAGATATTTATTACAGCAGGAATAATTATTTTTACGCTCCTTATCGGATTATTCGTGATATACATATATGATAATGATATATCCAATAATCCGCATACTGTTAAGGTCGGGCTGATGCTCAACGGCGTCAAGAACGACAAAAGCTGGTGCCAGTCGCATTACGAGGGCCTAAGCAGGACGGCGGAGCAGCTTGACCTCACCATAGATTGCAGGGAGTACGTGACAACGGACAATATCGCAGCGGTCATCGATGAACTTGTAGAGGGCGGCTGTGAGATAATAGTTGCAAACTCCTTCGAGTTTGGCGATGGTGTAATGGCAGCGGCACAGAAGTATCCCGGGATCTATTTTCTGCATGCGTCGGGAATCACTTCGGCGAAAAATGTTTCATCGTTCTTCGGCAGGATGTATCAGATGCGCTATCTTACAGGCGTAGCCGCAGGACTTCAGACAAAGACCAACGAGATAGGCTATGTTGCGGCATTCCCGATATCCGAGGTGAACAGGGGAATAAACGCATTCACGCTGGGCGTGCGCAGCGTGAATCCCGAGGCAAAGGTCTACGTAAGATGGATAAACTCCTGGATAGGCGATGATATAGCGGCAGGTATAACAAGTCGCCTGCTTAACGAGCATGATATCGATGTACTTTCCATGCATACGGACTCTGTAAAGCCGCTTAAGGTGGCTGATAAGATGGGTGTAATGACGGTCGGTTATCATCTTGACAACAGTGCGGAGTATCCTGATACATATCTTACAGCGGCGGTATGGGACTGGGAGAAGTTCTATACTCCGAATATAACGAAGTGCATCCAGAGTAAGTTTCAGGGTGAGGTGTACTGGGATGACATTGAAACAGGAATAGTGTCCATGGCACCGCTTTCTCCTAAGGCTGAAAAAGACATCGCAGGAGCGGTAGCGGCTGCTGAAAAGCAGCTTCGCAGTGGAAGTTTTGATGTGTTCTACGGGCCGATAACCGACAACAACGGAGTGCTGCGTGCAGGCGAGGGCGAATGTATGACCGACAGCGCACTCCTTAACGAGATGGACTGGTATGTGGAGGGAGTAGTAATTGACGAATAAGAAAAAATTTCCGCTTTGGACGCTGCTGGTTGCAGCGGCGGTGGTGCTGACAGCAATAATACTTTTCATAACGCTTCTTGGAAAGACCATGGGTACACGTCCTAAGGTAGGTCTTATCCTGACAGGCTCTGTCACCGATAGCGGATGGAACGGTCAGCATTACAGCGGCGTAAGCGCTGCCTGTAAGGAGCTTGGCACAGATCTCCTTGTCAAGGAGAATGTTGAGGAAAACACAGGAATGTGCGCCGAGGCGATACATCAGCTTGTAAACGATGGTGCAAAGATGGTGATACTCTCCAGCTACGGCTATCCCGCCGAGGCGAAGGAGGTAATAGAAAGCTATCCTGATATCGCATTTTACGGGATATCCTCCGAGTACACAGCGAAGAATATGACATCCTACTTCGGACGTATGTATCAGGCGAGATACCTTTCAGGAATTATCGCAGGAATGACTACAAAGACAGATTCCATAGGTTATGTGGCGGCTATGCCGAACAGCGAGGTAAACCGTGGTATCAATGCATTCACTCTCGGAGTGAGGAGCGTAAATCCCGATGCTGTCGTATATGTCAGATGGACAGATTCATGGGATGACGAGGCGAAGGAAAAAGAGTCGGTGGACCTGCTTATCAGAGAGAAGAACGCAGACGTGCTGACCTGTCACCAGAACAGGGATAATGTGATTTGTGCGGCGGATGCTGCTGGAGTTTACTCTATCGGTTATAATCAGGCAACGGAGG
>JAFSHE010000284.1 GCA_017440445.1 Oscillospiraceae bacterium
GCCCTTGAGCTTGTTCAGAATTAATAATCCCACAACAGCGCTGATAACAGTTACTACGATTGAAATATATGCCCCTGAATTATCTTTTGAAAGCAGTTTGGTGTCGTCAAGCATTACACTTATTACGACTGCGCCAATCACAGGGATAAGTGACAGCGCGATAATCTGAAATCCGTCCGTGGCTGCACCTATGGATAGAAGAGACAGTGCCAATGACCAAAGCGAAATTTTCAACGGAGACTGCTTCATTATGTCCCAACCGCATTCGCTGAGCCTTACCGCAAGACCAAGGCATAAGAACAGCAGAGTCAGACCTATGCTGTAGTAAATGACATGACACCACATCAGTTCCAGAAGATAACGACTTGATGAAAGCATCAGCATTACAGAAAACAGAGCCACGGCACACCACGATGTACTCCATTTAAGTGAGCGGCAAAGGAAAAGGACAGATGCCACGAAAATCAGCATAAATATAACCATGCTGATAATCTGCGTTTTTATAGTCATACCAAATATAGCTATCAGCGGAGTCATCCACAGCTGTGCACCGAAGGGAAGTAACGCAGCGTAGGAATAATTCTCGGAAAAGACCTCGCCCGATTCAAACGAGGCATTTGCCCACAATAGTGAATCAAAACAATCGGAGGTATATGTTCCTCTCGACGGGAAGATGATGAAATATCCAACAGATATGATTGCCATGAGAATCAGAAAAACCGCGCCAACTCTGCTCCAATAATACTTTCCTGATATTGGCGAGGATTCCTCTTTGTGCTTTGCCGTTTTACTCTCGTGATAATCCTTTTCAGTATTTACATTCCAGACTGCATCCTTTGAGTTGCTGCCGCTGGCAATAGCGTTGACCGCCTCTATCGCCGTAAGCATGGAATGATCCATATTGTTGTATCTGTGCTGCCCGTTGCGGCCAAGGCACCAGAGATTTTCTATGCCGTTCAGGTAATCCTTTACGGTGTCGAACTGCGAATATGTATCGAAGTATGCAGGATACGCCTTTTTGACCTTGATGCGCAGAGAATCTTTTACCGCATCACGTTCAATAATATCCAGCCGCACAAGCTCATCAACAGCAAATTTGATGAACTCATCATCACTCATACTCCAATATTTGTCGCCCTCGTCGCAGAAATATTCAAGTCCTATCCATACCGTATTGGCAGGATCTGCAACCATGTACGGCGACCAGTTGTTGAATACCTGTATTCTTCCAACAACAGCGTCGGGCTCCTGAACATATATCCAGCAGTCAGGTACAATGTTCGATAGTGTTTTTCGGTTCGTGTTATTTTTTAGCTTCAGCTTATCGCAGAGAAGCCCGACCGTCATAAAATCGCGGTAAGGAAGTCCCTCGGCAACTTTTCTGACCTCCTCCGAGGGTGTATCGCCCATAGCAGAGATAAGGTCTTTAACCGGCATAGTTGAGAAGAAATAATCAGCGGTATAGGCAGTATCGCCGGCAGAAACGCTCGTGATATTCCCATTTTCTACCTCGACCTTATCCACCTTGCTGCCAAGTATTATTTCTCCGCCAAGAGAGCGGATTTCATCCGCAAGAGCTTCCCACAGCTGCCCAGGTCCCAGTTTAGGATAATAATACTGCTCAATCAGCGATGTTTCCGCAGCTTCTTTTGAACGGAAGGGTTTTGTCAGGGCGTTACATATAACGCTCATGACAGATACGCCCTTTACGCGCTGTGCACCCCAATCAGCGGATATTTCTGACGGACTTCTGCCCCAGAGCTTGGTGGTGTACTCCTTGAAGAACATCTCATATAAAGGCTGACCGAAGCGATTTATATAAAAGTTCTCGAGCGAATCCTCTTTCTTTTTGAAAAGGCAGGATTTCATATAGCCAAAAGCCGACTTGCAGGTTCTGGCAAATCCCATATTCTTGAAGGTTTCCACCTTCAGGCTTATGGGGTAGTCAAAAAACTTACGCAGGAAGAATATTCGGGATACTCTGTCCCTGACAAGCATTACCTTATCCGTATTGCGAGGGTCAGGACCATCTTCTGACAGGGGCTTTTCTGTCCCGAGAATCTCATCATCAAGCGACGGGGCGCCCTGCAGCGGTAGTATCTGCGTCCACAGATTATTGACCTCATCGCTTTTTGAGAAGAATCTGTGACCGCCAAGGTCTATGCGATTCCCTTTATATTCGGCTGTTCGGGAAATGCCGCCGATAAATTCAGTTTCCTCGAGAATTATCGGCTTTATGTCTGTCTTCTTCAGAAGATAATAGGCGGCAGTAAGCCCTGCCGGACCTGCGCCTATAATAATCGCTGTCTTTTTCATCTGCTGATTCCTTTCCTGCGTTATTCGCCTTTGTAAACAAAGATTTTTCTTCCGACGTAGTTCCATACAAGAACAACGCCTGCTACTATGCATCTGACAAGCACATACCAGAAGCCTTCACTTCCGGCGATGAGAACACCTATGTACATACCGAGCTCGGTCAGAAGGAAGCCTATTACTCCCACTGCCGCGTATATGACAGCAGCTTTCACTGTTCGTGTCTTTTTCTGCTGTGTTTCGGTTGTGAATACAAACACCATTGACAGCAGATAATTTGCCGCAAGGCCGCAAACAAAGCCTATTGCTGTACATACTGCGAGCACTGCTTCAGATGTGCTTCTGAAAACAAGCTCACGAAACAGCACTATCATTCCGAGGTCGACGAGGAAGGATAATCCTCCGACCACGGCGTAGCGGATAAATTCGTGTAGGGTTTGTTTTTGTTTTGCTGATAGATTCATATGCTTATCACTCCTGATGTGCCACTCACATTAACTACTTTTGTAGTTAATGTGAGTTTATATAAAGACGGCTAACGCCGCCTTTATATAAACCTGTGGGAAATTTTTAGAAAAGTGCCGCTTTTGTCATAGTTGCCGAGAGGGTCGATTTGATCTTTTCGGTGGCGACGGCTATACCCGCAAGCACCGTAGTGCAAGATGTGCCGATATCCTCCGATGCGCTGCCGATTTGATTGGTTGCCGGACGGGCATCCATAGAGGCGAGGGCGGTGGTTGTTCTGCCGGGAACTGTTGTTGACTTGCCGGGTGCATTTGTGGTGCTGAAGGTCGTCGTGGTGGTACTCGAATAAGATGGCGCGGATGTATTTGTCGTCGTGTGCGAGGCTGACATACCCGACCGTGAGGTTGAAGGCATCGTCGTCGCATCGCTTCCGCTTACATTGCCTGCCGTTGTAGTGGTTGTTCTGGCTGTCGTCGAGGAAGGCTTGGTAGTGGTAGTGACTGTCGGGGACCAACGTGTAGTTGTCGTTGTCAATCCTCCCCCTGCCGTCGAAGATGTGGGAGAAGTGGTCGTTGTCGTCGGCTTATTGCCGGTAATGGATGTAGTTTCCGCAGAAATATCTGTGGTTATATGAATCGCCTTATGAGTGGTGCGTGCGGTTGATGAGCGCGAAGCTGTAATCACTGCGCCCTCGTGCGAGGATGCGTCCTCACCCGTTGTCGTGTGCGTGGAAGAGGACTCCGAATCCGTGTGCATCGGAATGGATGAATCCTGCGAAGACATCGCATCCTTTGACTCGTGCTCGGATGCTCCTTTATAGGTAACAGCTATAATCGTTCCGGAAAAGATAACCGCGGCAAGAATGACAATGCAAAATACTCCGAGAGGTCTTTTCCTCGCCGAGGATACTATCATGCCAAGTCTGTGTCGGAGATAACTACTCTCTCTTGCGAAGTCACTTGCAAGCACAGGCTTGGGATAATTGCTTGTTTCGCACTTTGCCTGCACAGCGCAAATGATAGAGCTGCAATATATTTTTCGCTCCTTTTTCGACACTCCGAGCATTATAATTTCATCGCAGGCAAGCTCACACTCGCGCTCGATGTGCTTTACGATAAGCGGCATAAGAGGATTAAACCAATGAAAAATTCTGCAAAAGAGCACGAAGGCTTTGTAGATAAGGTCGAGTCTTTTGAAATGGGATAACTCGTGCCTTATAATAAGGCGAAGTTCGTCTTTTGAATACTCCTTGACGGGCAGAATAATCAACGGGCTTCGCAGACCGGTCATCATCGGGCTCGCGATGCCCGGAAGAATAATGATTGATATCTGCTGCACACCCATTTTTGCTGCTATGCTTTTTGAGGCATTTATCGTGGCTATGTCAGCACTTTCGGCAGCACGGTGAAGATATTTTCTAAACTGAAAATGCCTGATGAAGTAGAACACGGTCAAAGAAACCATTCCAATTATCCAGACAGCCGTAAGGTAAAACCAAAGGTTATTCCATAGCTCGATCGGTTCGGCTTTTATCGGAGCATCCAGTTCCACCTGATACACAGGGGAACCAAGACTGGGCTTAAACGGGGTAAGGAATCCAACCAGAATGACCAGCCACAGATAGTATCGAATCCTTGCTGACCATACGCCTTTAAGCAAATGCGAGAGCAGAATATAGCCAATCGATATCAGACTCATTACCGCAGAGCAGATACCGAGACCTATAATAAATCTTTCCATAGGCTACTTTATGCTATCGAGCCATTCCTTCAGCTCGTAAATTTCTTCATCGGAAATGCTGTCACCGTCATATAAAGCCTTGACCAGACCACTGAATGAACTGCCGGAAAACCGCTTCATAAAGCTGTCGTGCTCGATCTTCAGATAGTCGCTCTCGCTGATTACTGTATAATAGTTGCGTTCCTTGCCGA
>JAFSHE010000285.1 GCA_017440445.1 Oscillospiraceae bacterium
CTCACGCATCTTAAGAAGCGCCGAATAAGCAGACGAATTGAGGTCAGTACCGAAATCTTCAGGGAGACCATACTGTTTGTTTACAAGCAGCACGCCGCCCACGTAGGTAACTCCGTTTCTTACAACAGGCTCGGGAGCCTTTATAGGCGCTGTGACAGTTCCGTTACATACGATATCACTGAAATCATTCAGCACATCAAGCGTTCCACCGCCCGAAACAATTCCCGCCTTATTCACTGCAAGCTTTCCGCCGAGGGACAAGCCGCCGCCCTTGACTATCTTTATCAGCCCGTTATTTATTATAAGCGAGCCCGCCTTACTGTCAAGCGCACCCATTATGTAGACCTCGCCGCCGTTCTCTATCTTGAGAGTACCACGAAGCTCAGCGGTACAGCCCTCGTCAAGATAAAGCACTCCGCCGTTTCTTACTACCATCGTTTCAGTGGCTGATATCGCATCCTTGCCACAGAACTTTACTGTATCAGTTATCTCAAGCGGAAGCTCGGAGGGCTTTTCAAGTACAGGAGCATCAGGTTTCTCCGTCTTATCGGGAACGACCGTGTTATTTTTATCAGTCGGAAGCTCTCCATCCGAGATAACAGGCGCTGAAAGCTCTGCTTTCATGGGTGCGGACGTAAGAAACAAAGCTACTCCCGCAGCAACAGCCGCAGCTCCAGCAAGCTTAAGTATGCCTATCATATTCCGCACCTCCCTGTTATGTTAATATTTAGATTATACCATATTTCACCCTTAATTGTCAAACTGTTTGACTAATTATTTCAAATATGGTATACTGTAAATGAAATAAACAAAAGGAGTACTGATAAAATCATGATAAAAGTCAGAGAATACCTCCCCACAGACCTGAAGCAGATGGCAGGGATATGGAACGAGGTGGTAGATGATGGAATAGCATTCCCGCAGGAGGAAGAACTTACTCTTGACGGAGCGGGAGCCTTCTTCGGCTCGCAGAGCTGCTGCGGGGTCGCAGAGGAAAACGGGGAGATACTCGGGCTGTACATACTTCACCCGAACAACGTGGGACGCTGCGGACACATCGCCAACGCAAGCTATGCGGTACGCTCCGATATACGAGGTAAGGGCATAGGAGAGCTGCTTGTCAGGGACTGCATAGAAAAATGCGCACAGCACGGCTTCAGGATACTTCAGTTCAATGCGGTGGTAAGCACGAACACCTCTGCGCTTAGACTTTACAAAAAGCTCGGATTTACTCAGCTTGGAGTTATACCCAAAGGCTTCCGCAAAAAGGATGGCAGCTACGAGGATATCATCCCGCACTATATTACGATAGAATAAGCAAAACGGCATGTACGGAAAGTTACCGACATGCCGTTGTTTTATTTTATGCTCAAGGCGATATTCTCAGGCGACAGCAGAGCGTTCTCCCATACTGCGTCAAGCAGCATTTCCGTATTCTCCTCGGAATACTCCACCTGCTTTGAATACAGCTTCAGGTTCAATATCCTGTCCCACTCTGTAACAGCGCCCTTTTCAAGCCATACAAGACAATCCATCAACATTATGCTATAAACCGCCGCGAAGACAAGTCCCATCCTGCTGACTACCTCGCCCTCAAACACTCCGCTCAGGAAATGTCTGTAACAGAAATATACAGCGATATGCTCGTATCTCCACAGCTCATCACAGCACGCTTCAAGATACCTCGGGAGTGCCGCAGTAACCTCTGCCAGACGCTCAGACAGTGCATGATATCGCTCGTCCCACTCGGAATTAAGGCTCTCCATCTCTCCGTACAGCGACATCAGCGCCTCGGCAGCTCCCTTTTCGGCAGAGGGAGCATCAGAAATACGAACCGTTTCGGGCAGCCGAAGCTCTCCGTTATCAAGGATATCCTGAAGTCTGCGTGTATATATTGCCGCTGAATACAGCCTTTCGGCAAGAGGACAGCTCCTGTCCTGCAACATCCCAAGGATTTCGCTGCGTGCCGATAACAAAAGCTGTAAAAGCTCCTCGGAGCAGGTATCCTCCCAAAGCTCGTCTATCTCTCCCGATACAAAGCTCAGCGGAGCGCTGTCACTGAACATCAGACGGCAGACCTCCTCGCAGCAAAGCCCGAGGCCTGCCTCCTTCAGCCCGTTGTACCAGCCGAAAAATCTCGGATGCAGCGCACAGATATCGCACAGAGCGTCCTCTCCCATGTTGAGGATAAGCTCACACAGACCGTCCTCACGCAGGAGTGCGCAGCGCTCGCCCTCGCACAGCGCAAAGGCAGGACAGCCGCCCTCTGTATGTATTGCGGAGCGCAGGCGCTCGCCGAATTCCCCCGACGCTTTTTCAAAGCGCTCCATCGCAGGCGGGTCGATGTCTATCTCCCAGCCGATGCAGCAATTATCGGTGCATCTGTCAGCTATACATATAAATTTATCGTAAAACCACGGTTTAGTTATCTTCATACACTGATATCTCCCTTTATTTATCGTACTGATACATGATACCACAAGCACCCTGTCATGTCAAGAGAAAAGCCCCCCTGTTTATGTTTAACAGAGAGGCTTTATTCAGCTATTACCAGTTAAAAAATCCATCGTCCCAGCCGTCAACAAAATACCCGTCATCAGAGTATTCATCGCTGAAGC
>JAFSHE010000286.1 GCA_017440445.1 Oscillospiraceae bacterium
CTTACCGGAGGGGTCGCCGATCATGCCTGTACCGCCGCCGAGAAGTGCGATAGGCTTGTTTCCTGCCATCTGAAGTCTTTTCATAAGGCAGAGAGCCATAAAGTGTCCCACATGAAGTGAATCTGCTGTGGGGTCAAAGCCGATGTAGAAAGTAGCCTTGCCCTCGTTTATCATCTTTCTGATCTCGTCCTCATCAGTTACCTGTGCGATAAGTCCACGGGCAACAAGTTCGTCATAAATCTGCATTTAATTTTCTCCTTTTATAGTAATGTTATTATTTATCAAAAGTGCATTTACACTCTTTTGCTGATAAAATCGCCCAGCTTTCGCATAGGCTGGCTGTTAAGATAGGCTCTGTATTCCATGGGATGATTTGTAGGGTAGTCCTTCTCTACATTCAGCTCCTGCTCATAGCGGTAGCTTTTGCCGTCCTTGGTTTCGATAAGCAGAAACATCGTGTAGATAACGCCGCCGTAGCGTGTTCCCTGCGATTCCACCTCGCAGCGGACATTTGCTATATCGCTCAGCGGAATTTTTCTGCTGAGAAAGCCGTAGTGCACAAAAACGTCTTTTTCATCAGCCGTAATAGTACCCTCACCAAGCTTTGAATGAATTATCCATGCCGCCAGCATAACAGCACCACAGGAAATAAAACATACAAGACTGCCGACCATACTTATACCCACATACGCATAGCTACAGAATGGAAATATCAATACAAGCAACGATATCACCAACATCGTAGTAAGCAGATTTTTTACAGCAGGAGTACAGGAAAAGCCGCACTCAACAGTCTTATTATCAGTCTTGTCTGCCATAGCTTCTCCTTTACAGTTTTAGTTCCATTTTTATTGTTCGGGGTGTCATCCCCTGTTTTGAATAAAATCTGACAGCACTATCATTCGCTGCCGCTGCGCCAAGCTGTATACGATCGCAGTTATTTTCCTGCGCAAAGTGCTTTACGCCCTCAAAAAGACGCGTACCGCTGCCCTGCCCACGCATATCCTCCGCAACAGAGAAATGCTCGACATAGCAGATACGGCTGTGTACCCTTTCGGCACGCTCCCTGTCGTAAATCCTCAGCACTGCGTAGGCGGTTATAACACCGTCAAGCTCCTCCACAAGGACTGTGATGTCCTCGTCCTCAAGGAAAGAGCGCATCTCCAGCGCAAAGTAGCCCTCAAAGGGCATTTTATGGCTGTCGGGTGCAATGTTTATATGATGCACGTGAAGCTGTCTGAACAGCTCCGCAAGTCTTTCAAGGTCGGAAAGCTCCGCCCTTCGTATCATGAATGTCCCTCCTTTGTTTTAGTCTGAAGAACATCCTCCATAAACGATGGAAATATTAGATATTCCCACTGATATCACATCCTTTCAATGATGCATCACTCCTCAGCGATACCAAGCACCTGTCGGTTGATGTATCTGCACAGCTGAGGAAGCGGCTGATCCTCCGCAAAAGCTGCAACGTCACTGTGTACACTGCATTTCAAGCCATAAGGGAGGTCAAGACGTTTTTCAAGCCGTATTACTTCACCTGAGGTCAGCCTCAGCTCCGACTTAATGATACACCAATCACCGAAACGATTTTGTACAAGCTCCGCATTATAGCCTGCGGCAGATATCCCATCCATTGGTATTACTCTGCTGTTTTTTCCTTTAGTGACGACAACACCGTTCTCATCCGCTGTGATATAGTTTTTTTCGCTACCAAATATTTTTGCACATACCGCCGTCAGCACTGCCGCAAGAAGTATCACAATGCCAAGAGAATACCAAAAACCAACAAATAATGCAAGCAACGGTAACACTCCACAAAATAGGAGGACATATCCTACTATTGCAGGAACAGTTGATCTTTCGCGCTTTCCATTATCATGGTCGAAATCTGC
>JAFSHE010000287.1 GCA_017440445.1 Oscillospiraceae bacterium
CCTGTAAATATGCTGTATCAGAGCATACGTAAGGCGGGTATCTCCTCGTTCCTGTCGCTTCTGCGGTCGGGGCTTATGCTTATCCCTACACTGCTTATCACTACTTCGCTGTGGGGACTTACGGGAATACAGATATCCCAGCCCGTCGCTGATGTGGGAACAGGTCTTATAAGTATCCCTTTCACACTGTATTTTCTGCTCAAGACCCCGTCGGAGGATGCTCAGGAAACAAAGGAATAAAGAAAGCTGTGATACATTTACGTATCACAGCTTATTTTTTTCGCATAACTATTCAGTTTATCCGCTTTACAGACGGGGTATCGTTCATCGGAAAGCAATACAGCTCACTGCCGTCAAGCTCCTCGTGAAAAAGGCTGACCGAAGATATCGTGCTGTTGTTGTATGTTTTGTAGAAATACGTCCTGCTTTCTGCACTCATGCAACAGGAATAGGCTGTTATCTCCGCCTTGCCGTTCTCGGTGAAAACGCTCCCCCTCGGCATGGAAACACTGTCCAGCACATGAAACACCTGTGATATAAGACGAAGCTCATTCTGCTCCTCGGGGGAGTTGTGCATATAGAATGCCGCACGAACAAACCGTGACGCAGGCGACAGGTCGCCAGGAAGTCCTATCCCGCCGAAGCCACGTCCGAAGGGAGAAAGCTCCATCCCGAAGCGGCTTTCGGGATATGCGGGGGTAAGGCTCAGATACTGCCGCATGTTAGTCAGATGAAAGGGCAGTGTGGGGCTGTTTGTAAGGACTCCCGCAGGATCGTCATAAACTCGCATGCCGTCAGCGGTACATTCCACTGCTATCGAGCCGTTTTCATCTGCGATATGCCAGTGAAGCGGGGTGAGCGGCAGGCTTTCACTGAATGGTATCGCTATTATTGCGGTCTCCTTAAGCAGCGCACGTGCGTCACCGAGGGTCGCACACTTTCCAAGCACCCACGGGATAAGCTCAAAGGGTGATACAGTGCGCTGCCATTCACGTGATGGAACCTCGTCGGGATACACACTCTCGGGGAAGCTGAGTCCCGCCATGCACAGACCATGCTCGTTCATCCCGTCTGCAAAAAGCGGATAACCCTCCGCAACCGCCGCAGTGCCAACAATGGCATAATGAGAGGAAAGCTCTCCCGCCTTTCGGAATTTAAACGGAAAATTCCGTGGCACGATGACCGTCTGCCCGCCGAAGTCATATTCTATATCCATATTCCTGCCGAAACAGAATCCGCCTTTACTGAATGCGATACTTGTACACATAACGTTCTCCTTTTCGTTTTCTGTTAGCTTTCCCGAAAAGAAACACCGCATACACAATACCCCCGCTGAAATCAGCGGGGATACTTTTGTTATTTCTTTGTGATAGATAATATCTTCTCGTCAAGCTCTGCCGAGGGAGCGATATCCGTTTCACGCACGAAGTTTTCAAGCTGCTCGTCCGATACACTGTCAGCGGCTGTTAATGTGCCGTCAGCACCCGCAGAGATACGCCTGCGGCGGTTTATAATAACTATTGCCGCACCACCGATAAGCAGCACTACGACAGCTGCAAAAGCTATCCACATCGTGCTGTCAGTAGCTTTTTCCTCGGTCGCAGTAGTGACGTACAGTATTTCTTCAAGGTCAACTGCGGCATCTCCGAATTCAAAATGCACTGCGTCACCGTATTTTTCGGTACATTCACGGATGAAATCCTCTGTGGCAGGGTTCATCTTATCGCTTATTATATCGATACCGACATAGTTTTCCATGTCGTATACGCCCATACCTGAAAGAGCTATCTCTCCACCGAAATATACCGTCAGCTCCTCCTGAATGAAGCGCAGATAATTGTTGGAATATTTCTGCTTTGCAAATGAGAGCGTGTCCTTATTCTCCACAAGGCTCAGCAGCTCGTTTTTCAGCTCCTCGGAATACTCCGCCTCCACGATGCCGACTGTGAGGTTATCCATAGAGCCGTCAGTTGACCACATTCCCGTAACATAATCGGGATAGCCAGTCTGCATCCATTCCTCGAAAAGCCCGAATGCGGTCTCGTACTTTGCCCCATCCTCGGCAAAAGCGGTCACTGCCGCAGCTGCGGATATCACTGCCGCCATAAATATTGCAAATATTCTTTTCATGTTTTGTCCTCCTTATAACTGCTTGCGCAGAGCTTTCAGCGCCCTGCGATATGTTCTGTACACCGCAGAGCGGGAAGCTCCCGTTATCTGCGATATCTCCTCAAAGGTCAGCCCCGCATTCACGTACAGCGAAAGCACCTCACGCTCCCCGCAGGAAAGCCCCGCTATGGCACGCTCGATATCTATTTTGTCCGTTATACGCTCCGCCTCTCCCGATGTATGCGGCTCCTCCTCTGACGTATCGGGACGGCGCTTTCTTACCGCATCGATGGCAAGGTTTCGTGCGCAGGTGAATATCCAGCCCTTAGGATTGGTCATTTCCTCGGGTGGCGCTTTATACAGCTTCAGGAAAAGCTCCTGCATTATCTCCTCTGCCGTTTCGTGATTTCCCACTATACGGTATATTATTATGTAGACGGGCTTCTTCACCTCGCCGTATATCTCAGCGAATACGCTGTCATCGCCTCCCCGAAGCCGCATGAACAGCTCTGTAAGTCTATCGCCCATAACATCCCTCCTTTTTTCTGTTGAACATGTTCAATATATATGACGGATGTGCGCTCCGTTTTTTTCGGGTAACATATTGATTATATTACATTTTTCTTAATTTGTATATCTTCTGCTTTTATATCACAGAAAAAAGTTGTACAATATTTCTGTAACATTCCGGCATTTCAGATTGTCTTAGTAGTGAAACGTTTCAAAATCCCGAGGGGAGGTGACAGGATGAGCGACCCTGAGCTTAACGAATACATCCGACTGTACCGCAGCACAGTATTCAGAGTTGCGTTCAATTACGTAAAAAATCCCGAGGACGCAGAGGATATCTCGCAGGAGGCTTTCCTTAAGCTGTACAGGACAGAGCAGCACTTCAATTCGTCCGAAAACGTCAAGGCATGGCTTATCCGCGTCACGATAAACCTCTCCAAAAACATGCTGCGCTCTGCATGGCACAGACAGCGCAGCGAGCTTACAACAGATATCCCCGACAAAAGCGGAGCAGCAGATGATCTCCACGACCTGCACAGTGCGATACAAAGGCTTAAGCCAGACTATGCGGGCGTGCTATACCTGTTCTATTACGAGGGATATTCGGTAAAGGAAACAGCAAGGCTGTGCGGGATAACAGGCGCCGCAGTGCGGACAAGGCTGTCCCGTGCAAGAGCCATGCTCAAGGAATTGCTTTCAGAGGAGGAAGAAGCATGAACGACCGTTACAACAGATATTTCAGCACCATAACTCCGCACGGAAGCAACGAGGAGTTTCTCACAGGAGTGCTCAGAAAGGCGGAAAATATGAACACAGAAAAGAAAAAGACAAGCTTTCAAAAGCCGCTTGCTGCCATAGGTGCGGCGGCAGCCGTACTGACAGCGGGAGTTACCGCAGGCGCAGCGGCGGGATTGATAGATTTCAATGCGATATTCGGCGGGAAAATCACTGCTGACAACGAGATACTCGGCGAAAGCCTTGTATCGGAGATGTCAGACTTCAGATACGAGGTATCCGACGAGGACTACATCATAGTGCCGAAGGGCATGACAGGCACATCAAAAAGCCTGTGCGTTTCCTTTGACATCGAAAGAGCGGATGGCAAGCCCGTTTCGGACTTTTTCCTGACCATGGCAGACACAAACGAGCTGGCTTCTAACCTGGTATGCTCAGCGCCCGGGCTTATAGAGGACAGAGAAAGCTTCTCCAGCGGTCTTGACGACATCAACATAAGCGTAAACGAGGATGGAAATATCTCCGTTACCCTGATGATGACCTATTCGGTGGATATTGCGGGAGAGACCATCAGAATAATCGGAAGCGATCTCTATGAGGTAGAGGAGCTCATACTGTTCAGAGAGCAGCAGGATGTTTTCGACCACTTTATTGACGAAGC
>JAFSHE010000030.1 GCA_017440445.1 Oscillospiraceae bacterium
ATTTGCACTCCGCTCGGGGCTGGGACTTCGTTTCGTCCGTGAGCTGGAGCAGGGCAAGGAGACCGTGCGTATGGACAAGGTGAATCAGGCGCTTGCAATGTTCGGCATGAAAGCCGTTCCCGGTAGAAAGGAAGAATGATGGAAGCGTACAGAAAAGCATTTGTGTATGTTCGGGAAGATTTTGCAGGCACTCTGATGGAGACCGATTACGGCTATTCCTTTACATGAATTGCGGAGCCATAAAACTCGGATTTTGGTATTAAAACAGGTGCGACACGGTGTCGCACCTGTTTCTGCGATATAAACTATACCCGTTCGGGTATAATTTCAAGGCAACCGCACGATTTTATACCTGTTCGGGTATAATTTAGTTTGACTAATCCTTATTGTAATGTTATAATATATACAGACATAAATTAAGGAGAATATCATGTACCTATACCACTACTACGACAGCACCATAGGCCCGTTCAAGAGCCTCACAGCGATATCTCCTGATGAGGCGAGGGCTGTGCTTGATGAAATAAAGAACACCCGACCAAACTCGCAGAGTGCAACAAGGCATGACAAATATGTGCAATACCGCCGCAACTGTGAGGCTATACTCCGCACCGAATGTGCCAAGAAAGGCATAATCACCGAGCGGATATCGCCGCATTATATGGTTGTGGAGCACAGTCCGTGGCTCAGCACATGGTTCGAGAACAGCACCTTTATCAGGATACCCATTGAGGAGTTCGATGTGCGTAAGCTGTCCTTTACCTACGGCGACTCCATGCCCACTTTCAGCGACGCCATCACCGACGGCAAGGAGTACCGCAAGCAGCTCTACACCTATGAGGAGATACTCGGCATCATTGAGAAATACGGTCTGCCGCAGGACTGGAACGATGATGGAGCACACGGTCCCGAGCGGTATATTGAGGTCCATGTGTGGAGCGATGATGTTATCGGGAGATATCTGTACTGAAAAAACAGTGCAGAATATGCAAAAATTTTCAATAGAAACAGATCAGGTGCGACAACACGATGTTGTTGCAGTCGTCCCAAAAGCGGTGCACGGATGCACCGCCTCAGAGGGCGACCTGCGACACGGTGTCGCACCTATTTTCATTCTAATCCTTCTTCAAACTTGGCATAAAAATATCCTCCAGCACCTCCGCTGCCGCCTCGTCTGCCGAGCGAATCGCATGCGCATAGATATTTCCCGTAGTCGTGATATTCGCATGACCTAGCCTACTGCTGACCGTCTTTATCGGCACACCGCCTGCTATCATGAGCGTCGCATTCGTGTGGCGAAGCCCGTGTATCGAAACATCAGGCAGCCCCTTTCTCTGCACGAATTTGTGAAACCACGCACTCACGATATCGGGTCGCTGAGGCTCGCCCTTCCAGTTGGTGAACACCCTGTCGCTCTCCACCCACATATCGCCAAGCTCCGCCTTGACCTCGTCCTGCCACTGCTTGTATTCTTTCAGCAGGTCTATCGCAACGGTCGGAACTTTTATCACTCGCTTGCTGCTTTCGGTCTTGGTGTCGTCCACGAAAACTCCCCTGTCCGGAACATACAGCAGGCTTCTGCGAATATGCAGACACCGCTTCTCGAAATCCACATCGTGCCATTCAAGCCCCAGTGCCTCTCCCCTGCGAAGTCCCGTATACATCAGCAGAAGCACGATAACAGCGAAGTTGTACGGCTCGCCGTGGAGCGCCTCCGCAAGCTGTGCTGCACCGTGCTCGTCCAGAAACCTCGCCTCGTGACGCTTCGCTTTCGGCGGCTTTACTCGGTCGCAGGGGTTGCTGAATATCATCTGCCACTGCACCGCTGTTTGCAGAATCACCGACAGCAGGCGGTGGTATTTCTGTATCGTCACGCCCGATAAACCTTTATCCTCGCCGCGCTGAAAGCAGTCCTCGAATTTAAGCCCCAGAGCCGCACAGGCTTTTTGGGCAGTAAGCTCCGTCACCTTGCCGCCATCGATGAGAGTGTTTAGCGTTTCTTTCTGCACGCCCATGGCGGTGTAGACGGTGGTTTTCGTGACACCGAGCCGCTCGATGACCTCGCCTATATCCACGGTGGGATACCAGTAAACATCGCCCCTCACGCCGCTTTCCGACAGGTTATCGTAGAACGACAGCAGGTGGAACGGCATTATCTTGCACAGCTTCAGGTTGCCGAGGGCAGCTTTTATTCGGGGAGTCATGGCACGGTAGCCTCGTATCGTTGACGGGCGGAGCTGCTTCTCCGCATAGTCCTTGAACCAGCGCTCGATGAAGTCTCCGAGCCTTGTGGAGTTATCCAGCACCTGACCGTTCTTGCACTGCTCCTCGAACAGTATCGCAAGGCGGTACGCCTCCTTTTCGGCGTTCTTCTCGCTCATCTTCGGGGAGGGCGTGTAGGTCTTGTATTTGACGATGCGCTTGCCCCTGCCGTCAAAGCCGCAGGAGGCTCGCAGCTCGTAGGATTTTCCTCGTTTTCTTATGCTTGGCATTGGGTGCTCCTTTCTTGTTGACTTTTTGATGAATATTGAGTATAATTGTTACAATATCAGATGCAACTTGTGGAGGTGCAAATAATATGGATTGTATATTTTGCAAAATAGTGGACGGTGAAATTCCAAGCCGCAAGGTATATGAAAATGAGCACGCTATGGTATTTATGGATATTGCCAAGGATGTTGATGGTCACATGGTGGCAATCCCGAAAAAACATGTAAAGAGCCTTTTAGATTGCGACAATGACACACTTCACCATCTTATGGATGCCGTAAAAGAAATATCTGCTCATTGTGTCAACAAATGTGGATACGAAGGCGTAAATCTCTTAAACGCAAGTGATGAGAGCGCCGGACAATCTGTTCCGCATTTCCATATACATATCATTCCAAGAAAAAGCAATGACGGGATTGATGCATGGCCTCAGTTTTCAGGTGCAAATTATGAAATAGAAGAAATATACCGCAAGCTGAAAATGGAATAATTCATATTACAGGTGCGACACGGTGTCGCACCTACTTGACAAATCTGTATAATTGCATTACAATATCCTTGAGGCGAACCTCTGCTATTTGGCGGGGGGGCGCCTCTTTTTTTACGGCTTCTCACACCCGTAATCGTCCTCAATCGTCACGAGCCTGTGTGCCTTGTCGATATAATAATCATTCGGCTTTATCTGCGAGCCATCGAATCTATCCGCAAGCAGCATAG
>JAFSHE010000288.1 GCA_017440445.1 Oscillospiraceae bacterium
GGGAGTGGTTTGATGAACAACTGGACAGAAGGAATACAGAATGCTGTCAGCTACATTGAGGAAAACCTGAATGGGGAGCTTCGCATAGAGGATATCGCAGCACGGGCGTATGTTTCGGCTTTCCACTTTCAGAGGATATTCAGTGTGCTGTGCGGATATACAGTGGGGGAGTACATACGTAACAGACGACTATCGCTTGCTGCGGAGGAGCTTTCCTCGGGAGAGGCACGTGTCATTGATGTTGCATATAAGTATGGTTACGAATCACCTGACAGTTTTTCCAGAGCGTTCACAAGATTTCACGGTATCTCTCCCTCGGCTGCAAAGGAAAAAGGAGCGGAGCTGAGAGCATTTGCTCCGCTGAGGATCCATCTGACATTGAAAGGCGGTACGGTAATGGAGTACAAGATAGTAGAAAAATCGGCATTCACTGTAATTGGCAGATCAGGGATGTTCAACACCGAAACATCCTATCAGGAGATACCTGAGTTCTGGGCAGAGCATTACAGAAACGGCGGAGGAGAAATCATCTGTGGTATGTACGGTGTGTGCATGGACAGTGACGGAAAGAATTTTGAGTACCTTATAGCGGATGATTACCGCCCCTGGAAAGAGGTGCCGTCAGGGTATAGAACAAGAGTCATACCTGCGGGAACATGGGCTGTTTTCCCTTGCCGAGGAGCGCTCCCGAAGGCACTTCAGGATGTTAATACTCAGATATGGACAGAATGGTTACCCAGCTGCAAGGAATATAAGCTTGGTGGAAACTATAATCTGGAGGTCTACCTTACACCTCCGCAACCTGACCCGAATGATAATTACTGCGAGATATGGGTACCTGTCGAAAAGATATAATATCAGCGGTTGACAAAAATACATCCCTGATGCTAAAATAAACATAGGGACAGATATCTTGAAATATATAATATGCTAAGCTGACCCTGAAAGGGGTCAGCTTTTTTACGGAGGAAAAATGACAAAGGCTACTATACTTATAGATAATACATCTGAAGAAGCTTTGCTTACAGAGTGGGGCTTGTCGGTATTCATTGAGCATAACGGGAGAAAAATACTGCTTGATACAGGTTCATCGGGGAAGTTCTCTGAAAACGCATCAGCACTGGGAATATCTCTTTCTGAGGTCGAGTATGCGGTGCTTTCCCATGCGCACTATGACCACTCTGATGGATTTGAACGTTTTTTTGAGCTTAATACATCAGCAAAGCTTTACCTGCAAAGCGGGACGGAAGAAAATTGTTACAGCGGAGAGGGTACTGACAGGCATTACATCGGAATAAAGCAAGGCACGCTTGAGCGATTTGCCGACAGGATAGAGTATGTACGTGAGCATAAGCTGTCTGAAGGAGCTTATCTGATACCACACCGATACGATATGGAGATGGCAGGCCGACAGGCTCACATGTATCTTTATAAAAACGGAGAGTGGATAGTTGATTGTTTTCATCATGAGCAGAGTCTTGTCCTTGACACTGAAAAAGGTCTTGTGGTATTCAACAGCTGCTGTCATGGTGGTGCGGATGTAATAATAAACGAGATAAGTGAGGCGTTTGGCAGGGAAGTGTATGCGCTTGTCGGCGGATTACATCTTTTTCGCAGTAGTGATGAAAAGGTACTGGAAATGGCAGAGCGTCTTA
>JAFSHE010000289.1 GCA_017440445.1 Oscillospiraceae bacterium
CGGTGAGGTCTACCCAGCTTGTGCAGGATGTAGTCCTGATCAACGTACTCGCCGCGCTCGCTGCCGTCACCAAGGTCCACCGCACACTTAGCGGGACCCATTTCGATAGGATAGATCTTGTGTTCCATAATATATTCCTTTCATACAGTTGTCGTATACAGCGTGCGGCAAGCCTGTCCGCAGCGCCCATTAGCCATAGTATAGCATATTTTGAAAACGTTTTCAAGGGGTTTGACGAAAAAATGTAATCGATTTTACAAATCTTTTTCGCAACAGGGCAAAACGGAGTATTCACCCACCCCGAAACACAGAAATCCCCCGTAAGTTTACACTCACGGGGGAAAATTCAGCTTATTTATCGCCTGTGGACTCTCTAAGGATAAGGGAGTGCGGGAGCTTGTAGGTGGTGCGGTCCTGCTCCTCGGACTTGATATTCCTGATAAGCTTCTCGATGACGGTGCGTCCCTGAAGATAACAGGGCTGCTCCACAGTGGAGAGCCTCGGCATGAACATGTGTGAATATGCGATATTGTCAAAGCCGAAGAACATCACCTCGTCACCGACCTTTATGCCATGCTGGATAGCGTATGTCATAGCGCCGATGGAGATAGTATCGGATATGGAGAAAACGGCGTCGGGTCTGTTTTCAAGCTTCATAAGCACCTCGCAGCCCTCTACACCTGTTTCATAATCGTAATTTCCGTAGAAGATAAGCGACTCGTCCACGCCTATACCCGCCTCGGTGAGCGCACGCTTGTAGCCATTCTCCCTGTCGATGGAGGACTGACTGCGCACCTTTGTGGTGATAAGTCCTATGCGCTTTCTGCCCTTGCCAAGCAGGAGATTTGTCGCATCATAGCCCGCCTTCTCGTTGTCGATGGTAACGCAGAGTATCTCGCAGCCCTCAAGGCGCTCAAGACACATGGCGAGATGGAATTTCTTCGCAAGGTCTGTAATAGCTTCTGCGTCAAGCTTCGGCGCAAGCAGCACCGCTCCGTCAACGGCCTTCGAGAAAAGCATATTGAGCAGGTGCATCTCGTGGTCGGGGTCGTCCCTCGTGGTGGCGATGAGTACATCATACCCCTCGAGATAAGCAGCGTCCTGCATGCCACGCAGCACCTCGGAATAGAAGCTCTGCTCCGTGGATGCGATGATGGCTAGAATTCGCTTTGTTTCGCTCTTTCTGAGGTCACGGCCGAGGAAATTGGGGCTGTAACCCAGCTCGTCCACCGCACGCTTTACCGCCTGCACAGCCTCGTCAGATACGTTAGTTTTCTTGTTCAATACACGGGAAACCGTAGCTACTGAAACATTCGCCGCCTTTGCGACATCCTTAATAGTGATATTCAAACGGTTCACCTCTCCATATAAATTGACCATTCTAGTGTATATCAATATAATACAGCAAATGTTAAACGTTTTCAATAGGCAAAATACACAAAACTCGTCAGTTTTGTTGGAGTATATTGCTATTCTCAGGAGAGAGTGATAAAATTAATGTATCGAAAAAACAAAAAGCCCATACGGGCATGAGGTGAAATATATGAACTACCAGAAACAGCTTGACGCTGTGATATCGCAGCTGGGAGATACCGTCCCCACTCTGCTGCTGCACTCCTGCTGCGCCCCGTGCAGCAGCTACTGTCTTGAATATCTTTCGCAGTATTTCAGCATAACCGTGCTGTACTATAATCCGAACATCTCCCCTGCGGAGGAGTTTCATAAGCGAGCCGAGGAGCAAAGGCGTCTTGTTTCGGAAATGCCATTTAAAAATCCCGTTTCAGTGGTGATAGACGACTACGACCCGCAGGAATTCTACTCCGCCGTCAAGGGTCTGGAGCATATCCCCGAGGGCGGCGAGCGCTGCTTTGCCTGCTACCGTCTGCGGCTGGAGCGTGCCGCAGGATACGCTGCGGAAAACGGCTTTGAATACTTCTGCTCCACGCTGTCCATCAGCCCGCTGAAAAACTGCGAAAAGCTGAACGAAACAGGGGAAACGCTCTCGGAAATATATTCCGTAAAGCATCTCCCCTCTGATTTCAAAAAAAGAAACGGATACAAGCGCTCCATCGAGCTTTCCCGTGAATACGGACTGTACCGTCAGAATTACTGCGGCTGCGCCTTTTCAAAGGCAGAGGCGATGCAGCGTGAGGCTCAGTCGGACAGCAGCGGGAAATAATCCCGTATCTCGCAGCGGTCGGCACGGTGATTTTTGGCAATCTGCAAGGCGGGCATGTCGAAGTATTGCTCATGCTGTTTGCCGAAGATATATTCCCCATCCAGATAGGAGTTTGAGGTATTCCACAGCACATCCACCCAGACCTCTCTGCCGTCCATCATGACCACCGTCCACTCATGCACGGAGCCTTTGCCATCTTCCTTGATAAAGGTGCTGTTTGATGGAGCCGCTGTCCCATGCACTACCCTGCAATCCATACCCTGTGCGCAGCACAGCGCCGCTGTGAGATTTGCAAATCCCATGCATACACTGCGTTTTGTTTCAAGGATGTGGTCAAGCGATATGGTTTCATCAGTGACCTCGGATTTCGATGCGTCAAAATCATAATAGAAATTCTCCGACACCCACCGTGATATTGCATACAGCTTGCTGTAATCACTGTCGATACCCGCACATATCATGTCAGAGGTCTGCTTTACCTGCCGCAGCACCTCCTCAACCCGTGACGGGTCGGTGCTGATGTACAGGCGCACAGCCTCCTCGGGCAGAATGACTGCGTCGCTTACTATGGCGCTGTTGCGTGCCATGATATCCTCAGGCGTGCGGATGCTTTCTATCCCGCCCTCGGGAATTTCAAGCACATCTCCGCTGTCAGATGCGGCAGCGCTCTCCGAAACGGAGGAGCTTTCCCCGACTCTGCCATCAGCCGCTGTATTTTCCGAGCAGCCTGCTGTCAGTATTCCCGATACGACCGCAAGCAGCAATAAAAGCTTTTTCATTTTCTACTTCCTTATATATAAATAGTAAAACTTCCCTGACTGATTATACTCCGCCACGTCCCGCCTGTCAAGAGATATCCTCGTGCACAAAGCACGAACATAAAAATGCCGCTTTTTATCAGGTGATATCCTCGTGCACAAAGCACGAACATAGAAATTCCGCTTTTTATCAGGTGATATCCTAGTGCACATAGCACGAACATAGAAATGCC
>JAFSHE010000290.1 GCA_017440445.1 Oscillospiraceae bacterium
ACAATACGCGAGCTTATATACAACAAGGACGAGGAAAAGCTTGAAAGAATGCTTGCAGACTTCGCCGAGCTCAACAAAACAGGTGTTGAAGCTGCAAAGGCTCTGTATGAGAGCGGTTTTTTCAGCGGCAAGACCCTGTACGATATCACAGCAGAAGAGGTTTTTGACGAGCTTATGAATAAATTCTGACGATAATATGCAAAAAATCCGAGGTGTATCCTCGGATTTTTTCGTTTTTTGGAATATATGATAATTTTCCATGCATAATTTCTACCACCCGACTTGCAGAACAGGTGTTGATTTTTCTTTGAAAATAGTGTATAATTAAATTGTATTTTTAGTTCCAAGGCTATCAAACGAAGAAAGGAGAATAAGCATGAACTATTCAGAAATCACACCCTACATTGAGGAGCTTGCAAGGCTGTCGAGCGAAAACAACCATATCGAGCCCGAGCAGTATGTAAAGCATAATGTTTACCGCGGTCTTCGTGATATTAACGGAAACGGCGTTGTAACAGGTCTTACCGAAATATCGCGTATCAAGGCAAAGGATCACGACGAAAACGGCAACGAGATCACCTGCGACGGTCAGCTCTACTACCGCGGAATAAATGTCCGCGATATCGTAGCAGGCTTCCGCAAGGATAAGCGCTTCGGTTTTGAGGAGATCACATATCTGCTGCTTTTCTCCGAGCTTCCCAATGAGCAGCAGCTTTCGGATTTCAGAAAGGCACTTGCCTCCTACCGCACGCTGCCGCCCTCTTTTGTAAGAGATATGATACTCAAGGCTCCCGGCAAGGATATGATGAATATCCTGTCCAGAAGCGTGCTGGCGCTGTATTCCTATGACGAAGCGCCCGATGATATCTCTATCCCGAATGTCCTTCGTCAGAGCATGCAGCTGATATCCATGTTCCCGCTGCTGGCTGTATACAGCTATCACTCCTATCAGCACTATCACCACGGCAAGAGCCTGTTTATCCACCACCCCAAGCCCGAGCACTCCACAGCAGAAACTATCCTCAGCCTGCTTCGTGAGAACGGCGAGTATTCGCCCCTCGAGGCTGAGATACTCGATCTTGCGCTGGTGCTTCATGCAGAGCACGGCGGCGGTAACAACTCCACATTCACAACTCACGTTGTTACTTCCTCAGGTACGGATACCTATTCCTCTGTTGCGGCGGCTCTCGGCTCGCTGAAGGGTCCGCGTCACGGTGGCGCTAACATCAAGGTAGTGCGCATGTTTGAAGATATGAAGCAGTCCATCAACGTCAAGGACAAGGACGCTATCCGCGACTACCTAAACAAGCTGCTTAACAAGGAGGCCTTTGACAAGGCAGGTCTTATCTACGGCATGGGTCACGCGATCTACTCGAAGTCTGATCCCAGAAGCGATATTTTAAAGGGCTGCGCAAAGGACCTTGCCATCGAAAAGGGCTTTGAAGAGGAGTTTGCGCTGTACGAAACAGTTGCAGAGATGGCTCCCGATATCATCTCGGGCAAGCGCAAGATGTACAAGGGCGTAAGCCCCAACGTGGACTTCTATTCGGGTCTTATCTACCGTATGCTGGATCTCCCCTGCGAGCTGTTCACGCCTATTTTTGCGGTTGCAAGGATTTCGGACTGGAGCGCTCACCGTATCGAGGAGATACAGAACGCAGGCAAGATAATCCGTCCGCAGTATGTAAGCGTTATCCCCGAGAGAGGCTATACGGATATGTCGGA
>JAFSHE010000291.1 GCA_017440445.1 Oscillospiraceae bacterium
AAGACGGTAATGCTTACAGGCGACAGAAAGCTTACAGGAGAGACCGTCGCAGCCGAGGTAGGTATCGACGAGGTACACACCGAGCTTCTCCCCGATGGAAAGGTCGCTCTTGTGGAAGAGCTGTATAACTCCAAAGCTCCGAGATCCACACTTGTCTTTGTGGGTGACGGAATGAACGACGCTCCTGCCCTCGCCCGTGCAGATGTGGGAATAGCGATGGGTGGTCAGGGCTCAGACGCTGCAATAGAGGCAGCGGATATCGTGCTGATGAATGACAATATAGAAAAGCTCCCCGTTGCCGTAAAGATCGCACGGAAAACGCACTCCATCGTAATGCAGAATATAGTGTTTGCCCTTGGAGTAAAGGTGCTGGTGCTTATCCTTTCGGCACTGGGTCTTGCAAACATGTGGGCGGCGGTGTTTGCAGATGTGGGAGTTTCCGTTATCGCAATACTCAACGCCATGAGAGCCATGCGTTCATAAAAAGATCATCCCATGCGGTTTCCGCATGGGATGTTGTGTTATTAGGTACGATGGATATTAACCCTGCATATCCTCAAGTGTGTCCTGAAGCTCCTCAAGCGCATCGTTAAGCCCCTCGATAGCGTTGTCTAACGATTCCTGTGTACTTTCCACCGCATTCTGAACTATCTCCTCAATGTCCTCTGCCGACATTCCGGGAACACCCGCAAGAGATTCCTTTAATGTTTCTCCAAAACCATGTACATCAAAACTGCTCAGCGAACTCAGTGCGGCGTTTATGCCCACCATCGACTCTATGCCATTCTGTATGGGATTATCGAATGAGAAATTCTGATTTATCGACACAGGATTTCCGCACGGCGGTGCAGGCGGTACAAATCCATCCTGCCGCTGAGGTTCAGAACTGCCGTGCTGCGCCTTCAGCTTAGCGGTGCTGTACCACGTATTAGTAGGCCAGCCGTCTGCAAATACGATATTATGCCTTTGCGGACGATATTCCTCATAGGGGTCTGCGGTATCGGGCAAGTCAGCATATTCCGATATATCCTTTGCGGTCATTACCGTCATATATGCCGCCTGCGCTATGAATTTAAGCTGTGTGTACTCGTTATCGCCTGTGCGGAAGGGGATCTCATAAAGCTCCCAGCCGTTCACCTTTTTAAGCGGCTTTATGAAGTTCCTGTTGAGGTTGTATGTATAACGGTTTTCGTAGTCGTTGTTGTATACGACCTCAAAACGGCACACCTCGTTGTTGCGGTCATTCTCACCGCCGTTGAGCCAGAACGTGAATGTGTTGAGCGTGTTCTTAGGAAGTATCAGCGTTTTCGATACTATCTCTGTCCAGTCCCATCCCCAGTTGCCCAGCATATAGGCCTCTGAAATGATACCGTCAGGTCCCTGCATGAACGAGCGGCTGCCCACATTGTTCTTACATTCCCTGTTGAAGCTCCACTCTCTTGCGTCGAAATACAGTTTGTTTACAGGCTCCTTTGCCTGTTCCTTTGCAAGGTCAACATTTATATTGTTATCCATCTTTGTTTCCTCCGTAATGTTTGTTACGTCGGGTACGATCAGACGAATATCACAGTCGTTCACAAATCGTGCCCGACCTTTTCTGACCAGCCCCCTTGCCCGTTTCGGGTAGGTAGTGCCGATCTCCTCACCGTCCGCTGAATATACACGGACAGTACGCTTGACCTCGCAGCCATTGTTTTTTGTCATGGGTGTCCTCCCCCTGCATTGGTCTGTATGTGCTGTTTTTTGTTATGGGTGCCTTCCCCGCTTTTTATTGTAGCACAATCCAATACGCTTGTCAACGCTTTTTTCTGAATGATATCACGCATATCGCCGCAGAAACTGCTATCATCGTCAATACAACAGTTCCCGATATCCCTGTCTGCGGGTTGCCTTTTGCGTAGAAATACACAGGCTCTCCCACTCCGTTTATCTTCGGATATTGCCCTGCCGCATACATTCCCTCAGGAGCGGGGA
Organism: Oscillospiraceae bacterium; assembly: GCA_017440445.1. The sequence continues at coordinate 1,975 of JAFSHE010000291.1, forward strand.
CATCTCCCGAAATATCTGTTGTCCCTGTCTGCCATATCTCCTCGTCAAAGCCGCTGAAGTTCACCGAAAACCTATCGCACATCTGATGCTGGGTCAGTGCTGTACTTCCATCCTCCATCAGCTCCTGTCCCGCAAGATATCGACAGTTGGTTATCTGAGTATGCTTTCCGCTGTCAAAATGGGTGTACTTTTTTGCAACAGGATATGGCTCGTCAGAAAAGATCTCACCCACATTAACACAGGTGTTTATCTTCGCCAGCTCATTCATTCCGCATATTCCGCCACCGTATAACCCGCCATATATCCGACCCGAATTGAAGCAATCCTCTATCACCGCATGTGTCTCCGTAAGCATGCCACAGATACCGCCCGCACTGATATTCGCACGGATAGAAC
>JAFSHE010000292.1 GCA_017440445.1 Oscillospiraceae bacterium
ATTTTAATTTGTTTAACAAAAAGTATGGTCGCTGTCCAGTTATTATCAGATTTGTTACATCAGAAATATCATAACCATTATTTTCGTACTCCTGCAAAAATTCTTGTTCGCTTAAATATAGTATTTCTTGACCATACCACGATTTAGAGGATTGCGGGGTAAGCTCCAAATATACGATTTTATTATCTGCCTCAAACGTCAGTATCGTATGAACTTTATTTTTCTTCTTGTTGTATAGAAGCCATATTTTGCTTAGAATATTTAGCTTATCAAGTATTGACTTCATTACTAAGACAACATCTACACAAGTGCCGATCTTTTCTTTTAGTGTAACGGATGGTTCTTGAATAAGAGAAATCGTTTTTGCAAGATGATAGTATTCTTCATCAAAGCCATCTTTCATATTAGGCTTGTATTTTTGACCATTCACAATAAAACCATACTCAAAACCGTTATTATATAATTCTGCTCTTAATATATCGCATATTTCTTTGATTGTCATTCTTTGATTCACTCCAAAAATTATGATTCATCGACAAGTACATTATACCAGAAAAGCAAACGCGCAGCGTTTGTGTGCCGACAGGCACAGACGGCGGAAGCCGTCCTTTCCGCCGTTCAATGAAAACAGCGCAATTGCGAAGCAATTGAAACAAGCTGGTTTCATTATACCATAAAAACGCCTAAAACGCAACAGTCCTCCCCTCTTCCTGACGAATTGGAAGGTTATGTGTTATTGCTGAAACAGATCAAGCCTTATACTGATAGAATTATCGTTTTTATTTCCTCGACTATTTCTTCTAACCCCTTTGTTCCATCTATAATATGATCTGATGAAGGCAGCACGTCTTTTAACATCTGAACATAAGCAGCTCTGGCATACTTGAGGTATATCTCCAGATCATTCCTGATATCCTCGCCTGTGGCATTATTCATGTCACGCAGTATCCTTCTTGCCATTGCAATATCTAAAGGGGTATCTATGAATATCGCATGATCAATAAATTCACTCAATGCCTTATGGCAGTATGCAAAGGGATAATCCAACAACAGGTATTCAGTATCCGTCTTTTTCAGTTCGAGGATATCTTTTATCAAAGGCTCCAGATTCCACACGTTATAGTCTGCTCCTTGATTTATCCAGTCGCAGAAATCATCTACTTCACCCTCGAAAGAATAGTCATCAAAATGAAGAGATCTTGCATTTGGAAGCTGATTTTTCAACTCATTAACAACAGATGTCTTTCCACCTGATGTTACAGCGGCAATTGCGATTATTTTCATTTATTATCACCTACAACCTATCTACACAAGTTATTTTCGCACAACCACGATCGGCTGATAAAAGCCTGTTTCTTCGGGGAACTTCCAGACAACGCTGCTGCAGCCGCTTGAAACAAAATGGCTTGTCAGCTCGTCCCTGCTGGTCGCTCTGTATTCGCACTCAAACCTGCTTACATTCAAGGCTTCTTCATCTTCGATGATATACTGAATCAGTTTGTAATTATCGCCATTCCACTCCCATGTCTGAAACGACACCCTCTGTCCACTGTTCTTTTTATGGATATACGGCGGAGAGTAGGGCGGTTTATCTTTCAGCAGGGCGTCATAATCCCGTATACTTCCCACGAATATTCCGTTGTCTTTTAGCGTAGCTGTGATGCTCCTGACCGCTCTACCTAAATCCTCGCTTGAAAGCATGTGTGGTAAAGCGTTATCCATCGCGATAATAATATCGAACTGCTCCGTAAAAGTATCTGACAGAGCGCAGAAATCCGCTTTTTCAAAACGAATGCTGACATTGGCACTGGAGGCTCTTTTCTTTGCTTCGACCAGCTCACCGTCGCTTATATCAGAGGCAGTCACATTATATTCCAGCGAGGCAAGTCCAATGGCCTGCGTGCCTATTCCGCAGGCACAATCAAGGATATGCGCTGTTTTGTCAAAGCCATTATCAGCAAAGATATCATGCAGCAAGTCTGCCTGTACAATAGTAGCTGACTTCCAGTCGAGGAACAGCTTATCGTATTGTGACGCTAAATTATCGTAAAATGTCTGTGTTATATTCATATTAGCTTCTCCGTCAGTTTTATCATTTTAACCATAATAATTATAGCACATCAACGCTCCAAACGCAACAGAATCTTACTATGGTTGAGGTAATCGGCTTAGCTGAGCCGTAAGTTATAGCAAAAGGCTGTGCAACGACTGCACAGCCCTATTTTTTATGTAACGCTACCCTTGAAAGCCCTGCTATGCAGGCAGACCAGCGATTTCTCCTTAACTCCCACATAATCAGCAACGACGTTGCACTTGGTCATCAGCAGGAAGTAGATATTCTTATCCTCCCCACTAAGAGTTTCGCAGTTACCCTGACCCTTTGATATCACCACATCTGCGCTGTCATATATCGCCTTAAATTCGGCACTCACCCGCTCTAATGCAGTGCCTGGGGAGTAGTCACCATTGCTGATTATCTCGGCGTATTCGTCCATACCGACGGAATAAGCGTCAGCTTCGGTGTTGTCATTTATCACTGCCTCGCCACGGACAGCAAAAAATATCCTGCAGCTCGGGTTGAGCTCCTTTATCCGCTTGATAAGCAGCTTATCAAAGCATATCTCGCCGCAGTTATCACCGAGATACAGCAGTGTTTCGGCATTCAGGATATCCGCTTTTAGCTGTGCAGAATCATCAACGGTAAGCATCAGCGAGGATATCTCGGAAAACAGCCTTTCCGTTTCTTCCTCAACATTGCTGTGCACAGGGTTGAAGTCTATAATATTAGCCACCACCGCATATTTCACAGCGTCCTCAAAGGATCTTATTCTTTCATCATACTGCGGCAGCTTTTCCAGAAACATCTGATTATACCGAGCCTTTGTTTCCTTATAAGGGTCGGAATTGCCGATATGCTCCTTAATAAGACGGAAGTTATCACCAGCAATTTCAGGGTTTGACCTGTTATAATCTATTTCGCTCATAGCGGCAAAGACTTTGCTGTACAGCTTTTCCCTGTCAGCCGCATTTGTAAGCCTTGCGGTATTTACCATCTGGTTTACCAGACAGGCAAGGCATTGTTCGTTAGCTTTCATTTTTTTCTCCTATACTAGGTGTTATGGGAACTTGTTCCCATAAGTCAGCGAAGCTGACCGCCGCAAAGCGGCGAACATATATTCAAAGGTTCTCGTCGCTGTTCGAAATCTTTGATTTCGGTAACAGCAGAGGTTCTTATAATATATTTTGTCGGAATTTCATTCCGACATGACGGCGCATCCGTCAGTTGCGGAGCAACAAACATATATTTCAAGGCTTTGAGTTCGTTCGTTTTTCCGAAGGAAAACGCCGACCCACTGTCGGCGAGAATGAACATCGGAGCGAAGCGACCACATTATACCTCAGCCGTCCAAATCTTTGATTGGGGAAACGGCGTGCGGTTCTTATAATATATGTTATGGGAACTTGTTCCCATGAGTCAGCGAAGCTGACAGCTGCGAAAGCAGCGAAACATATATTTCAAGGTTCTCGTCGCTGTTCGAAATCTTCGATTTCGGTAACAGCAGAGGTTCTTATAATATGTATTCAACTTTTATATTATAGCAAAAATGACGAGCAAAAACAATAGCCTTTGTCAAATTCCTTTTTAACAATAGGTAAATGATATAAGAATCGGCGGAGCAATTCACTCCGCCGATGCTATTATTGCACGAGCTCACCCCTCGCCGTCACGGGCGCTCAGATATCCGCATATCCTGTCTGCACTCTCCGCTACTCCCACGGAGCTGTCCAGCACAAGCTCGTAATTGCTCTCATCGCCCCATTCAAGGCCTGAGATATTCTTGTAGTACATCGCCCTCGCCTTGTCGGAACGGGCGATGTTTCTTTCCGCCTGTTCACGGGTGTCACCGTAGACCTCCATCACCCTGCCGATGCGGTATTCCATCGGTGCGTGAATGAAGATACGGACTACATTCGGGGCATCCTTCAGCACATGATCCGCTGCCCTGCCGACTATCACACAGCTTCCCTGCTCTGCGATCTTCTCAATAATCTGCTTCTGTGCGATTATCGCCTGATGAACTACGGTGCTGCTCAGATACAGCTCGTGCATTAGCTGCGGTGCGTTCTTGTTGAGGTCAGAGATGAACTCCCTGTCAAGTCCGCTCTCCTGTGCGGCAAGGGCGGTGACCTCCTTGTAATAGAACGGTATCCCAAGCCGCTCTGCCACAAGTCTGCCTATCTCCTTGCCCGATGAGCCGTGCTGTCTTGCAATAGTTATGATTACACCCTGCTTTGACTTCTGCAGAACTGCGGCAGGCTGCTCCTTTTTCTTTGCTGTGAGATACGGCTTTCTGAAGAACTGTCTGCTCATAAAAAAGCCGATAACCGACACTATTCCATCCGTCACAGGGTAGGTCAGCCAGAAATACTGCAAGCCGAAGCGTGAGAACAGATACGCCAGCGGCAC
>JAFSHE010000293.1 GCA_017440445.1 Oscillospiraceae bacterium
TAGCTGACGTATAATGTATGTGCTCTGTCATTCCCGCTTGCGCAGGTTTCACCTGTGCAGGATACGATCATAATGCTTGTGTCCTTCGGGAAATAAACAAAGACTATATTTTCCTCACACAAGCTGAGATGTTTCCATGTATCTCCCTCATCGCAGGAGCACCACAGACCTTCACCCTGTGAGCCGAAAAACAGACGTCCGTCTTTGTAGACAAGTCTTTCAGCAGTCGAGCGGGCGGGAGCGTTTCCGTTGCAACAGAATGGAACAGACTTTTCTGTAAATGTTTCTCCTCGGTCAGTTGAGATAAGAAGCGATGCTCTGCCGTTTTCATTTCCCTTTCTGCTGTTTCCGCACATTACATAAAGCTTATCAGGATGCGCTTCATCTAAGGCGACTGAAAGCGGCTGGGCAAGATGATGCTCAAACTCCGTTATCCTGCTGCCGAGGAATTTCCAGCTCTGCCGTTCAAAATCGAACCTGTATACACCGCCGATATCAGTACGGCAATACAATATATTTCTGCATTTCGGATGAAAGATAAAGCCTGTGACAAATCCGCCTCCGGGCACAGACAGGTTTTTGTAATAATATTTTATATCAGCGTTTCTTGTCATAATTCCTCCGCACAGTAAACAAATATTATGTAATTGTAGCACAATTTGTAAAATATGTCAATACAGTAATTCTTTCATGCTTAATCTTCATAACTGCTTTTTTAAATACGTGAAATATTCTTGATCTCACACAGATACATCGAGTTATATTGACAAATCTGCTTATCTCTGCTATAATTAAAACATATGTTGCACATCGTTGGTTGCAGAACAAGATAGCGATATACAACTTATTCAAAAGTATGTGTTGATATATTCAATGATAAATTATAGATAACTACGAAGGAGTAAGCTATGTCAATGTGGAATCCATGGCGGGGCTGCAAAAAATGCAGTGAAGGCTGTCAGCATTGCTATATACATAAAGGTGACGCAAAGCGTGGTGTTGACACAAATGATATCATTAAAACCAAGGACTTCAGAAAGCCTGTGGAACGGTTGAAAAACGGAAATCACAAAATGAAGTCAGGAATCGTCTACACCTGTTTTTCAACGGATTTTCTTATCGAAGAAGCGGATGAATGGCGTTCAGAATGCTGGCAGATGATAAAGGAACGCCAGGATTGTACATTCCTGTTCCTTACAAAGCGTATCGACAGATTTATGAACTGTATCCCCCATGACTGGAACGAGGGATACGAAAATGTTGTTGTATGCTGTACTGTCGAAAACCAGAGAAACGCAGACTATAAACTGGATATATTCAGCAGACTTCCCATTAAGCATAAGTGTATAACCGCCCAGCCTTTACTTGAAGGAATAAACATAGAAAAATATCTTGATAATATTGAGCTTGTTGTTGTAGGCGGTGAATCTGATAACAATGCAAGACCTCTTGACTATTCGTGGGTGCTTGATATAAGAGAACAGTGTGTTCGCAAAAATGTTTCGTTTGAATTCAGACAATGCGGAACATATTTCATAAAGGACGGGAAGCAGTATAAGTTACAGACAAGAGATCTGTGCAGTCAGGCAAAAAAAGCAGGAATAGATTTCAGGAGAAAGGATGATCCGGTTTGATAAGACAGATGCAGAAATGCGATATACCCACATGTGCGGAGATACTCTGCGCAGTTTACAACAACGAGATGTGGCAGTGCCACTGGACAATGGAAACAGGCGTAGCTTACCTCGAAGATTATTTCGATGCAAGGAAATTTGTCGGATTTGTTCTTGAGGAAAACGGAAAGATGATCGGAGCTATGTTTGCTCACGAAAAGATATGGTGGAACAACAGCGAGCTTTATATTGACGAAATGTTCATCTCCCCTGAAATGCAGCGTGGCGGCTATGGAACCATGCTGATAAATGCGGCGGAGAAATACGTAAAGGAGCATAAGCTGGCAGGACTTACTCTCTGCACGAATAAATATGCACCTGCACCGAATTTCTACCGTAAAAACGGATTTTCAGATAATGAGTTTATTATGTTTATGTACAAGGAAATGTGAAAGCTTCATTTCAACTGGATTTATGTTCATAAAAGTTAAAATATTCTAACAGATGATATCACTGTATACTTCAATAAGCGCATCATATTTCATGGTGCGTTTTTTCGTTTCTTCACGGAACAGGTATATTCCATCATTTCTGTATTCCGAAACAACACATCAACTCTATAAAAAAGAAAAAATTGTAATAAAATAGGATAGATATGTACTATGCAGAAATCAGAAAATATGCTATACTGAAATGTATTCTTATTCAGAAAGGAGCGTCAACTTGATACAAAGCTTCAAGAGATGTGAAACGAAATACCTGCTTACTCCACAGCAGGCAGAACAGTTTCTTACAGCAACACAGGGGATGCTCTCACCTGACAGATACGGAAAATACACTATATGCAACCTTTATCTCGATACAGATGATTTCTTTCTGATACAGCACTCACTGGA
>JAFSHE010000294.1 GCA_017440445.1 Oscillospiraceae bacterium
CATGTTTCTGAGGCTCCACATTCCGTTGAACTCCAGCATTATCTGTGTAGGTGAATGCTTTTTTACAAGAGATGAAAGATACTCCTCATTAAAATCGTCCTCATCCTCGATATACTCAACGACAGCCTTAGCCGCCTTTAGATCCTTTTCCTCGTACTCGACCTCACCCTCCTCACAGGAGATGATAAGCGTTTTCTGTCCCTTGATAAAACGCTTGTCCTTTAATGTATCAAGGATAAACGAGGTCTTTCCGCTTTCAAGAAAGCCTGTTATAAGATATACGGGTAATTCCATTTATACTGCCTCTCTCATTAAACGCCAAACAGCGCCTTGATCTTATCCTCTGCAAGCTTTGCGCCAATAACGCACATTCTACCGGTAACATCGGCAGAGCCTGTACGGACCTCGTACTCCTCGGGGACGAAGTCGAAATGATACCATACTCCGTCAACGCCCGCAACGATTCCCTTTGCACGCAGGACAGAGCCGTATTCCTCGTTGGAAAGCTTGGAAAGAGCGTTTTCAAGCTCGTCCTTAGTAAACTTCTTCGCAGTTTCTACGCCGAAGGTGCTGAACACCTCGTCAGCATGGTGATGATGGTGATGCTCATGATCGTGACAGCCACATGTGCAGTCCTCGCCATGCTCGTGATGATGCTCATGATCGTGGTGGTGATATTCATGTTCATGGTCGTGACAGCCACAGGTGCAGTCCTCGCCATGCTCGTGATGGTGGTCATGATCGTGGTGGTGATGTTCGTGATCGTGAGAATGACCGCATACTGGACAGATCTCCTCGCCTGCAAGAAGCTCCTCTGCAAACTTGTTCTCTGCCTCCATAGCCGCAAGGATCTGCGCACCATTTATATCATCCCACGGAGTTGTAACGATGGTAGCTTTATCGTTGAGCTGTCTTATCATCTCAACAGCAGCGGCAAGCTTTTCTTCAGAAAGCTTCTGTGAACGGCTGAGAATGATAGTCTTTGCGTTCTCTATCTGGTTTTTATAGAACTCACCGAAGTTTTTCATATACATTTTTATCTTGGACGCATCAGCAACAGTTGTATAGCTGTTGAGAACCGTCTTATCATTGGCAACGTCCTTCACTGCCTTCAGTACATCAGAAAGCTTACCTACGCCTGACGGCTCGATAAGGATCCTGTCAGGAGCGAACTGCTCAAGAACCTGCTCAAGCGCCTTACCGAAATCGCCGACCAATGAACAGCAGATGCAACCCTGGTTCATCTCAGTAACTTCAATGCCTGCATCCTTCATAAAGCCGCCGTCTATACCTATCTCACCGAACTCATTTTCGATAAGCACCAGCTTTTCACCCTTGTATGCCTCATTGAGAAGCTTTTTTATCAGTGTAGTTTTTCCTGCTCCCAGAAATCCCGAGAAAACATCTATTTTTGTCATTTTATTTCCTTCTTTCTATCATTTGTGTGTTGCCACAACTTATATTGTAACATATTTTTCTTACATAGTCAAGCAGGATTAAGTTAAATCCCATTATGTTGATGCATCTTACTCTTGACAGAAAAATGGAAATAGTATATAATAAATACACAAAATTATATGTATGAGGACAATATCATGACATCAACACCCAGACATAATATCGACAAGCGTGTAATACGTACAAAAAAGGCAATCAAAAACGCTCTTTTCAAGATAATGGAAACAAAAGACATATCTGATATTACAATCAGTGAGCTGACAGCCGGAGCAAATGTAAACAGACGAACCTTTTATACACACTATCGCTGTATTACAGACATACTTAACGAGATCGAAAGCGATCTTGTAGCTGTTCTCTCAGAGCTTCTTGCAAAATTCGATATAACAAAATACAGAAAGAGCATATACACCCTTTTTATCGATCTTCACAGGATGATAACAGGAGAATTTGACTATTACTTCCATTTAATGCGTATGGATATGCGTGGTGTACTTATTTCAAGACTGAAAAATGCGCTGAAGTCGTCCTCGGAGGTTCTTTTCAAGTCCTTTCCCGAATCCACATCGGAGCATGCGACACTTATATCGGCATTTCTTGCGGGAGGTTTCCTTGCATTCTATACTGAGTGGTACTACTCTGAGAACAGGATCCCTCTTGAAAAAGCAGCAGATATCGTAAGCACACTTGCTGATAGCTGCATAAGGATATCAAAAGAACTAAAATAATCTAAAAAGAGCGTTGGCAACGCTCTTTTTTTGTGTGAGTTTTAATAAACTATCACGTCTAACAATATGAAAGGCCTTTCAAAAGGAGTGAATTGAATGGATATAGGAGCAGATCTTTATGACAGATATCTCAGTGGCGACGACTCGGCAGTTGAAGAAATGGTAATCTTATATAGAGATGGGCTTATTCTATTTCTCAACGGTATTGTCAGGGATATCCATGTTTCAGAGGACCTGACAGAGGATACGTTTGTAAAGATAGTCACAAGGAAACCTCATTTCTCCCGCAGAGCGTCCTTTAAATCGTGGCTATATACGATCGCGAGAAACTTAGCACTTGATCATCTGCGGAAAAACGTACATATCTCTACAATGCCCTTTGAAGAATACACAGAGCTGTCGTCAGAGGAGCTTTCGTTTGTCGAACAATGTATACGTGAGGATAATAAGCGTGCTGTTCACTCTGCTATGCGAAAACTGAACGCAGAGTATCATCAGGTGCTGTATCTGGTGTATTTTGAGGAGCTTTCCAACACAGAAGCGGCAGCAGTAATGAAGAAAAGCAAACGTCAGCTGGAAAATCTGCTTTACCGTGCGAGAAAAGCACTGAGAACTCAGCTTGAAAGAGAGGGATTTATCTATGAAGACATATAAGGAAATGACAGAAAATATTCTGAAGCGAAGGGATGAATACAACGAAGCACTGAAAAATCAACGAAAGAGGGCTATAACTTTCGCATCCGCAGCAGCGGGAATTGCGCTGACAGCTTTTACAGGAACAATGCTCTTAAACGCAAACAAGCCTGACATCATTACGCAGCCACCCGCTACCAGTGAAGTTCAGAACAGTTCAAATAATTCAGCTGTGCAGACAACTATCACAGTGCCACCCGTGACAGATCAAGTAATAGCCGAACAGCCTGAAAAGCAGCCGTATCAGAACACCATAGTAATAAACAAATATGACGAGTCAGTTTCCAACGACATGTACATTTGTCTTACGTTTGATGACTTTGTTGAAATGAGCAGAAGCGAGGTCTGCGAATACTACGGCACAAATGTATTCCCCGAGGTACCATCAGACCTTGTGTGCTGGGATGAATCAAAAGGATACATGTATGGAATTTACAAAAGAGAAAAAGGCAAGGGTGAGACCTATCACGACCAGAATGATATAACCTATTCCAACGATGACGTGTCAAAGAGCATAAATATCAAGGTTGCAAGAGGTAAGTTTCCCTTTATATGCTGTATGTACCTCATGAAGGACGAAATGAAAGCTTCAGAGATCAACGGCATTGAAGTATATATCGGACAGGATACCGACATGACAGAAGTCTACTATGCAGAATTTATGTATAATAACACGGGTTTTTATGTCTTTACGGATGGCCTTACAGAGGATGAAACAGTAGCTGTTATATCCTCGCTCATTCAATAACAAACATGGCGGATATTACTATCCGCCATTGTTTTATTTTGCTTCACTCATTGAGGATATAACTAAACGCATTATATCAAGCGGCTTGTCAGTCTTTGCAAGTTTTACCGCAATATGCGGCTTGCCCATTGTTTCAAGCTGCATCTTTTTACCCAGCTTTTCAGATACCGCAGCTATACGCTCCATCTCAAATTTCTGTATGAAGAATTTCAACAGGTCGCCGTTTTGCGTAATTTCAGTGATATTGACAGATGATGCAGTATTTCTGAGCCTTGCAACATCGATCAGACCAAGAACAGAAGGCGGCGGATCGCCATAGCGATCTATCA
>JAFSHE010000295.1 GCA_017440445.1 Oscillospiraceae bacterium
ATGATTGATTTAAGTAAATAACTTAATTTATCTGCTCTTGTTAAAAATAACAGGGGCAGATATTATTTTGACATGAAATGATTATTGCTTTTCACCAAAAAGAAAGTACATTTGTGGTGAAAATGACAGTTGAAATTTTTATAAGAATGATGTATAATTGATTGTGAGGATTTAGTGTTTGCTATCCCGTTACTTAAAATTTTTAGGAGGATTATTTCTTATGAAGTTAAGAAAAGTTTTAGCTGCTGTTGTAGCAGCTGCTGTTTCTGCTAGTGCAATGGCAGTTTCTTCCTTCGCAGTTCTTGCTGAGGATATGCTGTTCGCAAGCGGCGCACCTACAGTTAATGTTTACAAGCTTCAGGGCGTTGAAGGCGTTGACTACTCCAAGGTTGCTACTATCGAGGCTGTTGTTACAACAACAGACTATGTAAACGGTACTATTGGCGTATCAGCTAATGGTGCATGGACAACTCCCGGTCAGAAGGAAGTTAAGGCTGGTACAGCTACATGGGTACTTGATGGTCTTACAGGTATCGATTCTACTCTTGATGACGGTTCTCTCAAGGAGGACGTTGTACAGGTTCAGTTCTGGTGGCTGAATGCTGGTTCCTTCTCTCTTGATTCTCTGCTTCTGAAGGATGCTTCCGGTGCTATCCTTCACGATGCTGCTAACCCTCCCGTTGCAGAGCCTGAAGCTCCCGCAGAGCCTGAGGCACCTGCTGAGCCCGAAGTTCCTGAGGAGCCTGAGGCACCCGCTGAGCCTGAAGTTCCCGAGGTTCCTGAGGAGCCCACAGAGCCCGAGGAACCCGATGTTCTTGAGCCTGACTGGGATGCTTACGACTACGATGCAGCTCTTGCAGCTAACGAGTCTTTCGTATTCGGCGTAAATGACACAATCGACCTTTACGCTCTCGTAGGCGAGTCCTGGGCAGATCTTGCTAAGATCGATGTAACATTCGTATGGAACCCTGAGCTTGGCTGGTGCGGTGGCGCTGGTCTGGGCAACGGTGCTACTCTCGAGGATGGCACATCCTGGATCTCCGGTCCTGAGTACGGCTGTGCAAACGCTAACTCCGCAGTTCAGGCTGACGGTACAGCTACACAGACAGTTGTTGACCTCGCAGGCGCTTCTCTCGCAACAATCGCTACTGTTGATGAGAAGACAGGCGAGACAGCTTTCGCTAAGCTCTTCCTCCAGAACTGGTGGAACGGCGTTGAGGCTGGCGCACAGGTAGCAGCTATTACTGCTTACGATGCAGCTGGTGACGTTATCGGCGTTGTTGAGTATGATGTAGAGGCTCCTGAGGCTCCCACAGAGCCCGAGACTCCCGCTGAGCCTGAGGCTCCTGAGACTCCTGACACTGGCAAGGGTTCTCCTGACACAGGTGTTGAGGGTATTGCAGTAGCAGCTGGCGTTGTTCTGCTCGCAGGCGCTGCAGTTGTTGCTTCTCGCAAGAGAAAGTAATTTGACAGCCAGATAGTAAAACACTAATCGACACCCCCGAGTTTTCGGGGGTGTTTTCTTTTTGCAAGTAAAAAAAGGTGCGAAAAAGAGGTTTATGTTTGTGCAAAAATATTGTCGATATGAAGTGATTTCCTATTGACAAAAGATATGGAATGAAGTATAATATTTAAAGTGAAATGCGAAAATCGGCATCCTTTAAGGCGACACTGTGAGGTCGGCAAGGTTGGGATATTTCGGCTCTTTCGGTATAGCTGTAACTGTAAGCTGCGGAAGAAGTATACGAGATTATCAAGCCTGTCACCCTCGGTGGCAGGCTTTTTTGTCGGTTTTTTTATGAGAGGAAGTGATCCTGCCGTGTGCTGTATAAAAGGACTTATACCTAAGGCTGAAATACTTGACGAAAGCGCGATCGCAAGGGCTGTTACCCGTATTTCGTTTGAGATACTTGAACGCAATAAGGGTACGGAGGGTCTTTGTCTGGTCGGGCTTTTTTCACGCGGTGCGGTCCTTGCGGAGAGGATAGCCGCAAAGATAGCGGAGGTAGAGGGCAGCGATGTGCCTGTGGGGCTTCTGGATATCACGCCTTTCCGTGACGATAAACCGAGGGAAGATGCGGAGGATAACAGCAGGATAGATTTTGATATAACAGACAAGCGTGTGGTGATCGTGGATGATGTTATCTTCACGGGGCGCACAGCGAGGGCTGCGATAGAGGGGCTGATGTCCCGTGGCAGACCCATGCTGATACAGCTTGCGTCGCTTATCGACAGAGGACACAGGGAGCTGCCGATACGTGCGGACTACATCGGTAAAAATCTACCGACCTCCAGGGAGGAAACGGTAAAGGTCATGGTGTCAGAGCTTGACGGCTGCGACAAGGTAGTGATCTACGCAAAGAACTGATAACGTAACAGAAATAGCTTTAGTATAATTTTTGAGAGGTGCTTTGGCACGTGCGGAGGATATTATGATAACATTTCTGAAAAACGGATATGTGGTCGACAGCGCAAATAATTTCGAGGGTATTGCTGATATTCTTATCAAGGATAAGGAGATAATGAAGATAGGCAAGGAGCTTGACGGCTCCAGGGCTGACCTCACCATCGACTGCGAGGGACTTACAGTCATTCCGGGAATATGCGATATGCACGTTCATTTCCGTGATCCGGGTCAGACCCATAAGGAGGACATCATCACAGGCGGCGAGGCGGCTGTTGCAGGCGGAGTAACCGCTGTGGCGTGCATGCCTAATACAGTTCCTACTGTGGATAATGCTGAAACAGTAAAATACATCATCGAAAAGGCCAAGAAGTCAAAAACTAAAGTGTATCCAGTAGGAAGTATCACAAAGGGGCTTAAGGGCGAGGAGCTGTGCGATTTTGAGGAGCTTCGCAACGCAGGATGCGTGGCTGTATCGGACGACGGCAGACCCGTAAGAAACGCAAAGACTATGGCAAGGGCGATGGTAAAGGCTCACTATGCAGGATTAAAGGTGATCTCCCACTGTGAGGACCTTGATATAATCGACGGCGGCATCATGAACAGCGGAAAGGTGTCCAAGGAGCTGGGCGTCCCCGGTATGCACAGGCTCAGCGAGGATATAATAACCTCCAGAGAGATAACCCTTGCGACAGACCTTGAAATGCCTATCCATATAGCGCATGTTTCGACTATCACCAGTATGCAGAATATAAGAACGGCTTCCCGTTATGGTACGATGGTGACAAGTGAGACCTGCCCGCACTACTTCATGCTGACAGATGAAAAGCTCCGTACACGTGACGCGGATTACAGAATGAACCCGCCCCTCAGGACAAAGGACGATGTAAGGGCGATAACAGAGGGCATCTGCGACGGAACGATAGACTGTATCGTTACCGACCACGCTCCCCATTCCGCAGAGGAGAAGGAGGATTTCCTTAAGGCTCCCAACGGAGTTGTGGGACTTGAAACATCCCTTGCGGCTACGCTTACAGCTCTCTACCATACAGGAAAGGTATCGCTTCACAGGATAGTTTCGCTGATGTGCGTAAATCCCAGAAAGATACTCGGCATCCCGGGCGGATCGCTTCAGGAGGGCGATGTTGCGGATATATGCATATTCGACCCCAACGAGGAGTGGAAGGTCATCCCCGAAAAGCTGCACTCAAAGTCCAAGAACACCTGCTTCAAGGGTAAGGTGCTTACGGGCAGGGTAAAATATACGATCGTAGATGGTAAGGTCGTATATCAGGATAAGTAAACAATTAAAATTTATATATCGGAAAGGAAGATAAGACCATGTCATTTGACAGACTGATCGAAAAGATCGAACAGACACAGAACCCCACAGTAGCAGGACTTGACCCCAAGCTGGATTTTGTCCCCGAGTACATCAAGGCTAAGTGCTTTGACAAGTACGGCGAGACCCTCAAGGGTGCGGCAAAGGCTCTGCTGGAATTCAATAAGGGACTTATAGACGCACTGTATGATATCGTTCCCGCTGTTAAGCCTCAGGCTGCTTACTACGAGATGTACGGTCCCGCAGGCATGAAGGCGCTCCAGAAAACACAGGAGTACGCTCGTGAAAAGGGAATGTTCGTTATCACAGACGGTAAGAGAAATGACATCGGTACAACGATGGAGGCTTATGCTACCGCTCACCTCGGTAAGGTAAAGGTAGGCTCCAAGGAGTATGAGCCTTTCATTGGTGACGCTCTTACAGTAAACGGCTACCTCGGCAGCGACGGCATCAAGCCCCTGCTGAACATCTGCCGTGAGAATGACAAGGGTATCTTCGTTCTGGCTAAGACATCCAACCCCTCCTCGGGTGAGCTTCAGGACAGAAAGATCGAGAACATGCCTATCTACGAGGTAATGGGTCACATGTGCGAGAGCTGGGGCAAGGAGCTTCCCGGTAAGTACGGTTACAGCGGCGTAGGTGCAGTTGTAGGCGCTACCTATCCCGAGCAGATCGTATACCTGAGAGAGGCGCTGCCCACAACCTTCTTCCTTATCCCCGGTTACGGCGCTCAGGGCGCAGGTGCGAAGGATATCGCAGCCGCATTCGATAAGAACGGTCTCGGCGGTATCGTAAACAGCTCCAGAGGCATCATGTGCGCATACCAGAAGGAGAAGTGCGACGAGCGTGAGTACGCAGCAGCAGCACGCAGAGAGGCTATCCGTATGAGAGATGACATCATGAGCTTTGTCGGAAAGATAGTTATTGAGAAGTAAATCCCGCAAGATAAATATATAAATTCGGAGGACAATATGATTTTCGAGAACAACAAAAAAGCCAGCCTTGTTCTTGCAGACGGTACTGTGTTTGAGGGACGCTCCTTCGGCGCAGAGGGCAAGGTCATCGGAGAGGTAGTGTTCAACACTTCCGTAGTGGGCTATCAGGAGACGCTGACAGACCCTGCATACTGCGGACAGCTTATCGTGCAGACCTTTCCGCTTATCGGAAACTACGGTGTAAACAGCGAGGATGATGCATCCGAGTACCATGCAGCAGGCTATATCGTGCGTGAGTACTGCGAGGAGCCTTCCAACTTCCGCTGTGAGGGTAGATTAGAGGATTATCTTGTAAAGTACGGTACAGTAGGTATCTGCGATATCGATACACGTGCGCTGACAAGGGTACTCCGTGAGAACGGTGTAATGAATGGCGCTATCGTGTGCGGCGACTACGACAAGGACGCTCTGCTTGCAGAGATAAAGGCATTCGCTCCCGCAAAGCTTATCGATAAGGTAGGCGGCAAGGAGAAGAAGTCCTTCGCAGCAGAGGGCGGCAAGTACAATGTTGCGGTTATCGACTACGGCATGACAAAGGCACTTGTAAGCGGATTTAACGCATGTGGCTGTAACGTAACGGTAATGCCCTTCAACGCTTCCGCAGAGCAGGTGCTTGCAGAAAAGCCTGACGGAATAGTTCTTGCAGGCGGTGCAGGCGACCCCGCACAGTGCGCCACAGAGATCGAAGTAATAAAGGAGCTGCTTAAGAGCGGTGTTCCCGTATACGGAATAAACTTCGGTCATCTGCTGCTTGCTCTTGCAAACGGAGTTAAGATCGAAAAGCTGAAGTACGGTCACAGGGGTGCAAACACTCCCGTCAAGGATACAGAGTGCGCAAAGGTATTTATAGCAAGCCAGAATCATGGCTATGCAGTAGCAGCAGACGGTATCCCCGCAGGTGTTGCAGAGATAACACATGTTATCGGCGGTGACAATACCGTTCAGGGCGTGAAGTACCTTAATGCTCCTGCATTCGGCACACAGTTCCAACCCGAGATTTCAGGCAATCCTCACGATACAGGATACCTGTACGATCGTTTTATTAAGATGATGGAGGATAGAAAGTAATATGCCGTTAAGAAGTGATATTAAGAAGGTTCTCGTTATCGGTTCAGGTCCTATCGTTATCGGACAGGCTGCCGAGTTCGACTATGCAGGCACACAGGCGTGCCGTGCACTTAAGCAGGAGGGTCTTGAGGTAGTTCTTATCAACTCCAACCCCGCTACCATCATGACGGATAAGCACATGGCTGACAAGATCTACATCGAGCCGCTTACTCTTGACGTTGTAAAGCGTATCATCGAGATCGAGAAGCCTGACAGCGTGCTGTCTACACTCGGTGGTCAGACAGGTCTTACACTGTCCATGCAGCTTGCTGAGGAGGGCTTCCTTGCAAGCCACGATGTAAAGCTGCTGGGCGCAGTTCCCGAGACAATCCACAAGGCAGAGGACAGACAGGCGTTCAAGGATACGATGGAGGAGATAAACCAGCCCTGTATCCCCTCTAAGGTAGTTGAGACCGTTGAGGACGCTATGGACTTTGCACAGGTAATTGATTACCCTGTTATCGTTCGTCCTGCGTTCACACTGGGTGGTACAGGCGGCGGTATCGCATATACTCCCGACGAGCTGCATGAGATCGCAACAAACGGTCTGCGCCTTTCTCCCATTACACAGATTCTGGTAGAGAAGTGCATCAGCGGCTGGAAGGAGATCGAGTTTGAGGTCATCCGTGACAGCAAGGGCAACGTTATCACAGTCTGCTCCATGGAGAACGTGGACCCTGTCGGCGTTCACACAGGCGACAGTATCGTAGTTGCTCCCGCTGTAACACTTACTCCCAAGGAGTTCGGTATGCTCCGCTCCGCAGCGCTGAACATCGTTCAGGCTCTCGGTGTGGAGGGCGGCTGTAACTGCCAGTTCGCACTTAAGCCCGACAGCTTCGAGTACGCTGTTATCGAG
>JAFSHE010000296.1 GCA_017440445.1 Oscillospiraceae bacterium
AACAAAGGTGGGGTGATGGTCTATACATGCAACCTCATCACCGACAAGGTCAAGAATATTTGCGTTTCCCTTCTGAGAATCGACTGTAATGATATAATCATCAGGACGCATATCCTTAAGATCGTCATCTGTCGTCATCTGTATACCGAACTCTGCAACCATATTCGCAGTGGCAGTACGCTCGATATTTCCATGATGGCATATCGTAGTTGCGATATTAAATCTCCAAAGCAGTACCTGAAGTCCGAAGGCACTGGCTATCGCATCAGGGTCGGGGAAATTATGTGTCTGGATAAATACCCTATGTCCTTTTAACAAGGTGACAAGCTCACTGAGTTTCGGGGGCATTCAGATCCTCCTTTATACAGGAAGAAATCCTGCGCTTATTTTAGGCAATTTAAGTAATTAGCTAAATTACCTCGATTTTATAACCTAACATTGAATATAATTATACCACATCTTGGGACAATAATCAATAGGATACACAAAGAAATAATAGATAAAAAAGAACTCTCATTTCTGTCTAAAAAACGAAGAAAACGTTTTCTTGGTTAAAAAAATATCAGTCGAAACATAAGTCCCGACTGATATGATAAGTATATAGTATCATAAAAATCGCTGTCCAACAGCATTTTACAGAGAACGCTTTCCAGAATCAAGACTTTTTATCAGCTTTGCCCGCTTTACAACCAAAGCATCCGAACTCATCGTATCCATCTTAACTCTGTACAAAAAGTACGAAAGCTGACGCATACTGACAGCAGCCAACGGTATGATTGCCAGAATACTGAACTGTATCTCTCCGAAGAATTCACAACAGACAACCGATACAGCCGCAGAGGAAGCAACTATCATCATGACAATGTTAAGTGAATCCTCTGCTTTGTCACGGTCGTATTCCTTTCGCTCGCCTTTGCGAAATCTTCTCGCAGGTGAAAACAGCTCAATAAGCAGCACACATGCTACAACTACTGCAAAGCCTGCCAATCCATTAAATACAGAGGATAACTCAGGCTTGTACCCTTCTGACTCCGAGAAATAAACAAGCAGCGATGCTACCGATGCTATTGACGAAAACGACCAGCATACCAGACCACGCATGGTTGCAGATATTTCTTTTACAAGCGCAGTTACCAAGATAGCCAGTGTACCGATAGATAAAATTATCGTTATCATGCAGTCACCGCCTCTTTACTATGCTTCGGATAACGTTTTTCCTCGGAAAAATCTGTCTTTTCACTTACCCAGAGCAAAAATCTTGTTTTGAGCAGGATAGTATCTCCGCTGACCTCCTCATTACTCAGCAGGAGCATCTGCTCGCTGTCCAGCACTCTCGCAAGGCCAAACTGGCAAAGAAATGCCACAAGCGGCTCATAATCACTGAGCTTTTCCCTGTCTGCTGCCATTGTAAAGCCCTTATTCGCAGCATAATCCACCGCACGGAAGCGACTGACAAACTCACCAAGCCTGTCTGCTATCTCCGAAAACTCGGGCTGCTCGGAATATCTTCTTCCCTCTGAGCACATGGAAAGCCTTATTGCCGCAGCTACATTTCTTTCAAACAGCATATCATCGCCCATGACAGCCTGCTCGGTATTTTTAGCTGCCAGAGCGCTCTTGCCCTTTACAAATATCATAGCAAACATCAGCGACAGCGTATCGACAAGCACTGCAAGGATAAGAGATACCACTCCATCCGTGTCAAATCCACCGCTGGTCACAGCGTATATCGGCAAGGTATAAATATTCTCAAAGGTGTAGCCGCTATCATCCACCATACAGCCAGCTACTGACAGTTCCATCACCGCTGTATTTATCACACTGCTGAGCCGTTCTCTTACAACCGCTGCATTATCGTCTGCCGCAAGGTCTGAATATGACGGAAAAGACAATTCTATGTCATCAGCACTGATGTACTCAGGAATATCCGCTGATCTTCCGCTCAGGCTCATATACAGAGAACTCAGCTTTGAAACAGCATTCTTTTCTCCCTTTGCAGCTCTGCCACGAAGTGCCTCCGCCTGCTGATAGAAAGTATTTCCGCCGAATGACGATACTGTTCCGTTTATAAGAGAAAGCTGTGCAGTTATCTCCGCAGTGCGCACACTTATCTGTGAAATATCATCAATACCGTACTTATTCAGCACTGCCTGAAGCTTCGCCTGCTGCTCTGCGGTACTTCCCTGAGAGAAGCTCGCTATATACGCAGAATAAGCCGCTGCGTACTCCTCGTAGGTTTCGTAATCGCTCTTTCTCGGCACTGACATGCCTGTTACGGTTTCAGCCTTTGCAGTGCTTATCTCCTCTGACAGCCTTTCAAGCGTTTCTTTTTCAGAAGTGAGCTGTGTGTACTCGCTGATAATGTAATTCACCGCATTATCCACTGCAAGGGTAAATTCTCCGCTGTCTGCACTTACTTTTTCCTCTCGTAAAGCCTCAAGCTCCCTGACATATCCGTTATATGTACGCTCCAGATACTGTGAGGGTGGATTTACGTTATTATATATTCCCACAAAAGAGAAGTAGCTTGAACAGCACATAGCCATAATGAGAGCTACTATTTTTAAAAATGTGACACGTCTGCGAAGTCCATTTTCAAGGAAATATACCACCGACTGCACTGCAAGCGCAAACAGAAGCGGAGCGAATGCAAAAGTCGCTCCGAAATATGCCTGCGCTCCGTCAAGTGTTGTAAAAAAGGAGATTATCTGAAGCAGCAGCGACACTATCGCCGCCACTGCCATCAGAGCATTTTCCCTGAACAGAAACAGATCGTTTCCACCTCTGAAAAAGGTCTTTTTATTCATTTGCTGTCACCGCTTCTTTTTCGGTCTTTACCACTGCAACGGGAAAGCTGATTATCGCCTTGAACATATCTCCGTCAATATCGATATCAAACTGACCGCCGCATGCAAGCGTGAAGCCCTGTGCTATGGAAAGTCCAAGCCCTGAGCCTTCGCTGCTGCGTGCCTTATCACCACGGGTGAAGCGCTCCAGTATCTCCTCCTTGGTGAAGGTCATCTCATACGCAGAGATATTCTTGATAACTATATAAGCACGTCCGTCCTCTCGGACATCGAGAGAATAGTATATCCT
Organism: Oscillospiraceae bacterium; assembly: GCA_017440445.1. Next base: position 3,097 of record JAFSHE010000296.1, read on the forward strand.
TGTACCCTTCATGGAATATTTCAGCGCATTGTCAAGAATATTCTGGATCACTCTGTACAAGCGTTTTCCATCGCTTACAACGGTCACAGGCGGCTCACAGATATTCACCTTGACATCAAAGCCCGCAGCAGCTATCTTATCCTCCATCTCACCTAATGTCTGATAGGAGAGTTTAGTAAGATCAAGCGGCTCACGCTCTACGGCTATCTCTCCGCTGGTGGTCTTGGCAAGCTCAAACACATCGGAAACTATATTCTTTAGCCGCTCGGACTTGCTCTGAAGTATCTTTACATGCTCTGCCGCTTCGGGAGGAAGCTCCTCCTTTGAAAGAAGCTCAATGTATCCGATTATGGATGTAAGCGGAGTTTTAAGATCATGGGAAACGTTAGTCACAAGGTCTATCTTCATTCGCTCAGCCTTGACGCTTTCCTCGATACCTCTGCGGTACTGCTCGGAAAATTCACCAAGCATAGCTGATACCTCTGCGTAAGGAGAACGCTCTGCAAGCTTCGGTTCAAAGCTGTAATTGCCGCTGTATATCTCCCTTATCTGCTTTTCTACAAGAGCCTCGTCACGGATAAGCAGGTATCTTCCGTAGAAGAAGCAGCCAATCGCCACAAGCTCCAGAAACGCAAAAATAAAGAAGAATGTTACGTTTCTTCCCGTAATCGAAGTAATCCCCAGTATCACCATTATAACCGTCACGGCTATCATCGAAACATCCAGCCAGATCAGCTTGTTAGCCACTGTTTTTGCTGAATATATCTCAGCGGTGAATATCTCCTTAACGAAACGCATAAAACGAAAGATAGTCCTGCCGAGGAATTTCAGCAGCTTCCAGAGTGCCATACCCACAACGCAGATCATACTTCCACGGAGTGCACAGTTGTTCTTCCTGCGTACAGCAAAGGATACAACAAGTCCTGCCAGCGGCACTGCGCAAAGCGCCGCCATGCCGCCTGTAAGTATCATGTACAGGGTCATTCCGTTATTACTGCGGCACATATTTTCACACAGGCTAGTCACACCGAGAAAGAATTGACAACCTAAGAATACCATCAGCAGCAATACTGCAAGCCATATCTCATAGGGTATCCTGTTAAGCAGAGAAAGCTTTATAGTACCGTCCTTTTCCTCACCCGAAACGATACACAGAAGAACGATCAGCGCAATTCCCACAGCTGAAAGCGCAAGAACAGATACGTGAACCACCTGCATATTCCAGCGCATCTCGTTCCAGTAATTTCTCATATTGCTGATGGTACCGGGTGTATAGCCTATACTGATATAGTCATCGCCACCAAGGAAATGTTTTATATCCTCCACACCGTTTACTACGGCTTTAGTCGCAAGACTTCCTGATATCTCATTCTTTGTAATGAAAAGATTTGACTCATACGCTGATGGAGTAATATCTCCATAAGATATTCCACCTCTGTAACACTGAACTGCAAACCCAAGACGACTAAGTCTGTTACGTGTGTCAACTATATTGTTGGTAAAGCTGTTTTTTACACTCAGAACATCTCTGTACACCTTTTGCGTCAGATATGACGAGTTTTCAAAATTATCCGCCAGAAGCGAATCATAGGCATAGTTCTCATAGGGCTTTATATAGCCTCTTGCGGGCAGATAGCCCCATATAAATCCCGCTATCGCAAAGCACAATATGTACAGAATGACAACTCCTGCCTTTACTGCACGGCTTCGGCTAAATCTTTTCCATTTTGTATCCAACGCCCCACACCACCTTTAAATATCTTGGATCTCTGGGATCGATCTCGATCTTCTCCCGTATTCTTCTGATATGCACCATCACTGTGTTTTCCACTGCATAAGCTGTTTCATGCCATACACGCTCGTATATCTGCTCCGCAGAGAAAACAATTCCTGCATTAGCCATAAGCAGCTCTACTATCGCATATTCCTTCGCTGTCAGCCTGACTTCCTCGCCTTCAACGATGATTACACGCTCACCTTTTTTTAGCAGCAGTCCGCCTAATCTTATATCAGCGCCTGTTGCCCTGCTGGAATAATCGCCCAGTGACATATATCTTCGCAGCTGAGATTTAACTCTCGCAATAAGCTCGGGCGGAGAGAACGGCTTTGTTATATAATCATCCGCACCAACCGAAAGACCCAGTATCTTATCGCTCTCCTCGGTCTTTGCCGAAAGAAGTATTATCGGGATATTCCGCTCGTTTCTTATCTTTATCGTTGCGGATATACCGTCCATTTCGGGCATCATAATATCAAGAATGATAAGATGTATCTCCTCGTCAGTGAGCTTTTCAACCGCCTCACGTCCGTTGTAGGCGCATACTGCGTCTATACCCTCGTGCTTCAGCAGCTTTATGATCGCTCCGACTATCTCCCTGTCGTCATCCACCACAAGGACCTTTTGCTGTGACATCAGCTTTCCCCCTTTTTATTGTCGTAACAACATTCTAACATTAATTTCTTATAAAAAACATGACAAATTTCTTACAAATTTCTTAAGGAATTATTCCGCATATACATGAAATACTAAGCTCGGAGATGATAAATATGAACAACCTACTGGCAATTTCCGCTGCTGTCACAATAAGTGTTTCAGCGGTGTCTGAATATTCGCATCTTAACGAATTCAACGGAGAGAAGATAGCCTACGGCATGGGAAACGAAACAGACAGCGCAAACCGTCCTCTCGGGGCTATAAACGCTCAAAGTAAATACGGTGAAAAGGGCGCACTGTTTATAGGCGACGAAAAGGACAAGCGGATATGGCTCACCTTTGACGAGGGCTACGAAAACGGATATACTCCTAAAATACTTGATACTCTCAGAGATAAGGGCGTTAAGGCTGTATTCTTCGTCACCTACGACTATGCCGAGAAAAATCCCGAGCTAATCAGACGAATGATAGACGAGGGACACACAGTTGGAAACCACACATGGAGCCACCCCTCGCTGCCCGAATGCTCCGCAGATGAGCTGCACTCGGAGCTTTCAATGCTCCACGATTATATCAGAGATAATTTCGATTACGAGATGTATGTCATGCGTCCGCCGATGGGAGAATTCTCCGAGAAGGTCCTCGCCTGTGCAAAGGAGCTTGGCTACACAACAGTGCTATGGAGCTTCGCCTACCCCGACTGGGATGTGAATAATCAGCCCGGCAAGAGCGCAGCATACGAAAAGATAACCTCAAAGACACACAACGGAGCGGTCTATCTTCTGCATGCGGTATCACAGACAAACACCGAGATACTTGGTGACGTTATCGACTACTGGCAGGAAAACGGATACATCATCACCCCGATGTAATCGTCAAACGGGAGCAATAGCTTGCTCCCGTTATTTTTTATGTCATTCCTCAGAAGTAAGCTGCTCAGAGATAGCAGAAAAGACCTCGGATGTACGTGCAGAGGGGCGCTCAAACCTCGCAGAGGGAACAAAAAGCACCTTTGCACCGTTATATACATACACAGACAGAACATCGTCATAAGCGATGTCATTATAGCTTAGCGTATCGGCGGCAATTATGTAATCAGGCTGTATCTCACCGAGAGAAAGCAGCTCCGAATAGCCCTCGGATGCGCAAAGATTTTCTCCGCAGAGCGAAAGCACAGCATTCTCAAATGTACCCACCCCTGCGGCAGTCATTTTAGGACTAATATAGATATAACTTCCCGAAAATGCTCCGTCAGCGGAGGTCTTAAGTGCCTCGACAGCGGTCAGAGCCTTATTTTTTGCCGCTTCACTGCCGATAAATACAGATGCAATATTTTCATAAAGAACACCGTAGCTGTCGATATCACACGGAGTATCAAGGCATATAACCGCTGTACCCTTTTCCTCCAATGCGTAAACATCACGCTCGGAGAGAGCAGACAGAGAAAACACCACATCCGCTTCAAGAGCTGTAAGCATATCAATATCGGGGTTTTCGGCACTTCCTACCCTTTGTACAGTAAGCTCAGGATAGTCACAGTATGTGCTTATTCCGAAGAGCCTGTCCGCAAAGCCAAGCTCAGCGATTATCTCAGTTACAGCAGGAGATAAGCTTACAACACGCTGCGCCTCTGCCTTAATCTCGACACCGTCTATCTCAAGCGGAAATATCTGCGGCTGCGTAACAGAACTCTGCGGGACATCTGTCACGATAAGCTCCGTAGGCACAGAAGAACTCTCCTCGCCCTTTTCGCAGGCAGTCAGCAGAAGTCCGAAGGAAATCAGAAAGGGCATCAAATATCGCTTCATATCTTGCTCCTTCCCATCAATAGTCCATTCCGAGGGATATCCTCGCACCAAGCCAGTCTACAAACTGTCGTGCTGTCCTTGGTGAGCGTCCGCTGCGTCTTAGCGCAAAACGCTCGGCAGCTGCAAAAAGCTGCTCCTGCGGGATATCTATTCCTGCATCCTGCGCAAGCTGTCTAACGATATCAAGGAATACCTCCTTATTCGGGCTGCTGAATGTCACATACAGACCAAATCTGTCAGCAAGGGACATGCTTTCATCTATCGCATCTGAGCGGCTGATATCATCGCCTGCACGCTCCGCAGAGGTCTCCTTGATTATCTTTCTGCGGTTTGTTGTAGCATAAATGAGTATATT
>JAFSHE010000297.1 GCA_017440445.1 Oscillospiraceae bacterium
CTCGGCAATATGGAGGTCGGCCAGATCAGTGCTGCTACTGTATACATTATACAGATACTCTTCTCAATGATGATGCTCAGCATGATGTTTCAGTCTATCGCAAGGGCTAACGCCTCTGCTGCGAGAATCAGAGAGCTTCTCGACACTAACCCGACCATTACCGACGGCAGTGGAGTGTACGATGCTGTCCCTGGTGATACGATAATCGAATTCAAAAATGTAGAATTCACCTATGCCGGACTCTCAGGCAAGCCGGTGCTTTCAAATATTAACCTCTCGATACGCAGAGGTGACCGCATAGCCATAATGGGATCGACCGGCTCTGGCAAGACCTCGCTCGTCAGCCTGCTTCCCCGCTTCTACAACCGAACCTCGGGCGAGATACTCATCAACGGAAGGCCGATAGAAGACTATAAGCTCGATGAGCTCAGGAGCAAAATCAGCTTCACACTCCAAAAGGCACAGCTCTTCTCAGGCAGTATTTCTGACAACATAAGATACGGAAAAGAAGACGCAACCGACGAAGAAGTCCTCGAAGCGGCAAGAATAGCGCAGGCAGACGAATTCATCACCGGCTTCAAGGACGGCTACAATACGATAATCGGAGAAAAGGGCGCATCGCTTTCGGGCGGTCAGAAACAGCGTCTGTCTATCGCAAGAGCGGTTATCAGAAAGCCCGAAATCATTATTTTTGACGACTCCACATCGGCGCTCGATCTAGCCACCGAGGCAAAGCTGTCTAAATCCCTCGATGAGGCTCTTTCGGACTGCACCGTTATCAAGGTAGCCCAGAGAGTTTCAAGCGTCAGAAACTTTGACAGAATCGTAGTGCTCGACGGCGGCACGATCTGCGCAATCGGAAACCACGACGAACTTATGCAGTCGAGTCCGGTGTACCGTGACATTTACATATCCCAAGAAAAAGGAGGTGCTATGCAATGAACAGACAGCCACAGAAAAATGCACCTCAAGGAGGCATAGGCCCCCGCCGTGGACCGGGCCCCCAGATGATAAGAGAAAAGCCGAAGAACACAAAGAAAACACTCGGCAGACTTATCAAATACATAGGCTCAAACAAATATCTCCTATTCGCTCTGATGGGAATAGTGCTGATAGTCACAGGGCTGTCTCTCGCCTCCCCTGCAATTCAAGCGCTCATAATAAACAATCTTACAAACGGCAAGGGCAATATTGATTTCACTGCACTATACAAGCTACTAACCGTTCTTGCCAGCATCTATGTGCTGAATGCCGTCTGCTCTTACCTGCAAGGACTGTTTGCCGCAAAGCTTTCGGCTTCGACAGTACTGAAAATGCGAAACGATCTCTTTGCACGCATGGTAAAACTTCCCATGAGCTTTATTGATTCGCATCAACACGGTGACATAATGAGCCGTATGACAAACGATGTCGAGAATATATCAAACACCGTTTCGCAGTCGATCAGCTCACTGTTCTCGAGTGCGCTGACACTGGTAGGCTCGTTCGTGCTTATGCTCTGTTACAGCTGGCAGCTTACTCTTGTAGCGCTCATTACGATACCTCTTACCGTACTTCTTTCCACTCGATTCGCAAAGGTTATGAGAAAGCTGTTCGTAAAGCAGCAAAAAACTCTCGGTGAGCTCAACGGACAGATAGAAGAAACGGTTACCGGATACGAAACCATAGTCGCTTATTCGAGAGAAAACAGCGAAATAGACAAGTTTTACGACATCAGCACCAAGCTCAAAAAGGTCGCTGTAAAAGCGCAGGCTTGCGGTAGTATAATGGGACCGTTGATGAATGTCATAGGCAATCTCGGATTTATACTGATATCGGCCTTCGGC
>JAFSHE010000298.1 GCA_017440445.1 Oscillospiraceae bacterium
GTAGGTCATGCTGCCACGATGACAACGTTAATATTATATCAGAACTCACCCGATTTGTCAAGGGCTTTTACCAAAATAGTTGAGAAAACCTGCCATATCTTAATTTCTCCTGCGCAGTTTGACCTGCCTCTTGACATTTTCGGGGAATTGGTGTATAATAGTAAAGTCAATTCGGAGACGTATCGAAGTGGTCATAACGGGGCTGACTCGAAATCAGTTAGGGAGCGATCCCCCGCGAGTTCGAATCTCGCCGTCTCCGCCAGCAATCCGCTGAATCTTACGCAAGTAAAGTTCAGCGGATTTTTTTATCGCCGAAAACATAAGAGCATATCAGATTTTATAATGTATATCTTAGTATATACATTATAATTATCAACATTCACGTATTGACAAAAAATCCTCACCGCATTATAATTAGGTATATGAACAAGGAGGTGCGAGATGGCTTTATCAAGCTCTAATTACGGTCAGCACGCAGTCGACGAGCGCTTCGGATATATGGAAAAGGGTTCCTTCCGTGCGGCTTTCGGAAACGAGAAATTCATACTGTATGTGGCTCTCGCTGTTGCTGTCGCCGCATATTTTGTGATAGGCTTTACGGTTTATGTGCCGAATTTTTTTGACACAGGACGATTATTTTACACTATCGTGACGCTTCTGTTGATAGCAGTTGATATAGCCGTATTCGCTACGGTCTACAATATCGTTATGGCGGGCAAGGAAGGCTCCTACTATGCCGACAGCATAAAATTCACAGTTACTCTTAACGGAAAACGTGATATCTTCTACTACGAAGATGTGATGTATGTTGACTATCAGACCTTCTCTACATTCAGAAGACCCCGTGGATATGCGGTGAATATCGTTACACGCTCGGGGGAGTTCAGATATCACTACCTCGCTCCAAAGCACAAGAAGTACGGTAATTTCGAGGACACCCCGTTCTATATCCTGAAAAAGCATGCGGAACAGGACACGACTCCCGAACACACAGAATACGCTGTCCCTGAGGATATCCCCGCCGACCTTGACCGTCCCGTGATAAGACCTGTGTACTCAAGGCTTCCCGAAAACTCGGTGCAGACCTACGTTCCCGAGCATTGGAAGCCCGAGGATAAGATTAAGACCGTTGACAGCGAGGATGATATGGTGATAGCCAAGGGAACGTTCAGGGTTCCGTTCAAGGGAGAGGCTGTTATATTTACTGTCGGCACAATAATTTTCGCACTGATATTTTCTACTTGCGCAGGCTTTATATTGAATGGACTTGCCACAGCCTCAATAATGGCATTTACCAGTGAGATTTTTGATATTCTCGTTATCGTGGCTATACTCAGCATATTCGCTTACGGAACATTTATCAACATCATAAACCACGGCAGGGATGTTGACTATATCTCCACAAAAAAAGAATTCACCATCACCGATAAAGATGACAAACGGGTCATCTACCTGTGCGATGCGGAGCGGGTAGAATATCTTCCGCTCAAATCATTCGGCAGACAGCGGGGCTGGAAGGTAAAAATTCACACAAAATACACTGTTATCGAGTACAGCTATCTTTTCTCAAAGGTGAGGAAATTCATCCCCGAAAAGGACACACCTTTCCGTGTTATTGAGGAACTTATAGGCACTGTACAGAAAGAACAGCCGGTTTACAGGAGAACAGAATGAAAGATATAACGGCAGTAGTTTTTGATATGGACGGAGTTATCTTCGACTCCGAAAACAAGGTTATGGAATGTTGGGTGGAGACCGCCGAAAAATACGGCATAAAGGATATCGAAAAGCTTTGCAGGATGTGTCTTGGTACGAACTCCGCCGAAACTCGCAGGATAGCACTGGAATTCTACGGCGAGGACTTCCCCTACGACGAGTACAAGAAAGAGATGTCTGACCTTTATCATTCCCGCTACGACAACGGCAGGCTTCCTATGAAAGAGGGCGTAAGGGAGCTACTGGAGTTCCTTAAGCAGAACGGGATAAAGATAGCGCTCGCATCCTCCACAAGGAGAACAGTAGTGCATCATCAGCTGGAGCATGCGGAGATACTTCCCTATTTCGACAAGGTAGTATGCGGCGATATGGTGGAAAGGAGCAAGCCCGCTCCCGATATCTTCCTTAAGGCATGCGAGGAGCTTTCAGTTTCCCCTGCCGACGCTGTCGCTATCGAGGACAGCTACAACGGTATACGCTCCGCACACAGCGCAGGAATGCGCCCGATAATGGTGCCTGACCTTGCGCCTCCCACCGAGGAGATGCAGCAGCTTACCGAAACGATACTCCCCTCACTGCTTGATGTGATAAGGTATATCGGAAAGGATTGATATAAATGGATATCACACAAAAGATATGTCCATGCTGTGGTAAAATACTCACGCTCATACCTCCCTCACATGAGCATCTCAGCCAATGCATGGATGTAAGCGAAAACGGAGTGGAGTTCCAGATACTTAATCTTTACAGATTATTCAGCTATACCCATGCCCCGAGAGGTAATTCACGATATCAGCCTGTCACCAGAAAAAATATTTTTAAAGAATACTCCATGCGTGCCACAAAATACAGCGTTGCAATAAACGGCAGCACGGGCAGAGATGTAGCAGAGGATGTTCTGTGTTCCCCCACCCTGCGAAACCTGATAAAATCAGGCGGAAATCGCTTGTACAGACATGGCGTAAAGTACCAGTGTGCAAAATGTGGAAATATCCTCGCTTTTGACATAAATCCCAATCGAATTCTGATAATTATATGGACAGCCCTTATCGCTGCAGTTGAGGCGGCAGTGGTACTTGGCATTCTCGCATCAGTGGGAGTGATACAGCTTTTTTGGGTACCTGTACCGTTTTTTCCTGCCGCGATAGCATTTGTATTTTATCTTATACACCGTTTTATTGCAAGAGATACCGAAAAATATTACAACAACATAGTACCGATTACCGAATGGGATGCACTTAACACGCTGCCGACTCATATTACAGCTTCAGCCACACTCCCTCGCCGTTTCAAACGTTTAGGAAATGTTTTTACAATAAACCTCAACGGGAAAAACTTTGCGCTTTACATTACTCATACGGAAAATAACACTCTGGGATTATATATCTGCGGAACAAACAATGAACAGCACGAGCTTATTTCATTGATAAAAAAACTCAACACGCACCAAAATATTCCACTGTCCTTCTGCGGGAAATTGATTGGAAATGCTGAGATCATACAACTGTATGACCTACCTGTATGTACTGAGAAATCCCCCCAAAAATTTAGTGGCTATTCACATAGTGAATGGCGTTGCACCTCATGTGGATATCACAACCCGCTCTCCGCATCAGAATGCCGTTCCTGCGGCAAATATAAATAGCTCTTCATAGCTGCGCTGATGCCATTAAAGTTATCAGCGCAGCCCTTTTTCAAAAAAATAAAAAAATTTAAAAAAGGGGTTGACAAATCAATTTCATTGTGGTATAATTATTAAGCACTCAGGAAATACTGAGTACAACAAATATCGCGGGATGGAGCAGCTCGGTAGCTCGTCGGGCTCATAACCCGAAGGTCGTAGGTTCAAATCCTGCTCCCGCAACCAACATAAAACCGCTCAGGCAAACGCTTGGGCGGTTTTTCATTTGTATGTGTTTTTATGAACATTTCCGAATTTGCCCACGATTTGCCACCCGATATTACGAAAAAACTGAAAAAAACTGAACAGATTTCGGCGGTAGTCCTGTAAGGATTGCCGCTTTTTTCAGCTTATTCTCATGCGCTTGTTGTTCTCACTGGGAGTAAGCAGGTTTTCCAGTGCCTCTGCTGCTGCCTCGTCTGCTGACCTGATAGCATGAGTGTATATATTCCCTGTTGTAGTGACGTTTGCGTGTCCTAGTCTGTTTGATACCGTTTTGATAGGCACGCCGCTTGCAATCATAAGTGTGGCATTTGTATGGCGCAGGCTATGTATTGATACATCAGGCAGCTCTTTTCTCTGCACAAACTCATGAAACCAGCCCGAGAGCGTATCGGGGTGCATCGGCTTGCCATTCCATGAGGTAAAGAGGTGGTTTGTGCTATGCCATGCCGTGCCGCACTCCTCTTGCCGCTGCTTTTGCCATTCCCGATAGTCCTTCAGGAGCTGCACAGCAGTGCTTGACAGCTTAATAACTCGCTTTGATGTATCGGTCTTGGTGCTGTCCTCAAATACGCCCTTTTCGGGGACATAGAGCGAACTGCGCTCTATATGCAGGCAGTTGGTGAAAAAATCCACATCCCGCCATTCAAACCCGAACAGCTCTCCCCTGCGCATTCCTGTAAACAGCAGGAGCTGCACCATCACCGCATAATGATACGGCTCACCATTGAGCGCCTGAAGCAGGTCGGCAGTCTGGAACTCGTCAAGATATCGAGCCTCTTTGCGCTCCGCTTTGGGTGGCTTTACTCTGTCACAGGGATTTGAGAATATCACCTGCCACTGCACCGCGCTTGTGAGTATCGCAGATATAAGCCTATGATGATGCAGTATCGTCTTTCCTGATAGCCCTTTGTCCTCTTGCGGCGTGAACAGCTCCAGCAGCGGCACATCAAGCGCAGCGGCAATCTTTTGGGCGGTATCGGCTCTTGCGTTCTTGCCTGCGCAATAGCCTCGCATCGTGGTGATGCCTATTCCGCAGAGGTCAGCTGCTTGCTGTTGGGTGAGATTTTTCGATTTCAGTACAGCGGCAAAGCCCTCGCAGGGAGTATATTTGATATCGGCACGCACTCCGCTTTCAGCTAGATTATCATAGAATGCAAGCAGGTGGTGCGGCTGAATTGCGCTTATTTTCATATTGCCCAATGCGGCATTGATGCGCTTGAGCATATCCTTGTAGCGTGAAAGCGTGGTGGGACGGAGCTGCTTTTCTGCGTAGTCCTTTAGCCATATATCCACGAACTCCGAAAAGCGCGTGCTGTTGTCAAGTACCTGACCTGTGCGGCACTGCTCCTCAAACAGA
>JAFSHE010000031.1 GCA_017440445.1 Oscillospiraceae bacterium
ACCGTATGGTGCGTACAGTGTCTTTCTGGGTACTGTGCATAGTCGCAGCGGCCATGGCGATATTCAGCGTATACATGACAGAGGTCGAGATGAGTGCTATCAGGGGAACATCCTATGCGGAGCAGTCTGAATCATTCCAGGATACACAGCCTGAGGATGCGCTTACGATAGGCGTTTATGTGGATACCGATCCCGCCTGGGCTGAGGAAAAAATACCCTATCTTGATCTTGTCAGCAAAAATCTTTCAGGCATGCTGGTACTGCTGCTTTGTGCGATATTCCCGCCACTGTTTGTCAATGCGGAGCAGAAGCACGGCTATATAAAGAATATCGCAGGGCAACTTCCTCACCGTGGAATGTTGATCCTGTCAAAGCTTGCAGTGATAGCAATACAGGTGCTGGCGCTGTTTGTGGTGTTCATGCTTGCTATTGCCGCTATGGGACTTATAATCTGGGGCAACAGACTGGTATTTGATGATTTCGGCAAGCTGATGGGTGTTGTCGCAGTACAGTATCTGCTTCACTTTGCTTTTTCGGCAGTAGTTTCCGCAATTACCGTTGCAACCAGGGTCACAGGAATATGCATGACGTTTGGTATCCTTGTGGCAACAGGCTTTATGCAGATGTTATACTATGCTGTAAATTATCAGTTTGAGTCAAACAACATAAACTTTAATATAATGAACTACATGCTGGATTGCTGTGTTGGTCAGATTATGCCCACAGCAGAGAGCAGTGACGTTATCCGCATTATCATAGTTGGTGCGGCATACCTTGTGATCTCTGCGGTGGCTTCTGTTATCATCATGCAGAAGCGTGACGTTCGATAAAAGGAGAATACCATGTGGATATGGGCGATAGCGGCAACGCTGCTTTCCATCGCACTTGCGATAACATTCACAGCCTATCGGCGACAGGTGAAAAACACCTGCCGCCACTTGGCGTTTATGGAGAAAAACAAGACCAACCTGCGGCTTCGTGGAGAGCTTGATTTCAGGGAGCTTAACGAGCTTGCCGACAGCGTGAACAGACTTCTTGACAACAGCGACAAGCTGAAGCGTGAGGTGCTTCAGAGCGGGCAGGAGCTGAAAGACGCCATCACAAGTATTTCTCATGATATCCGTACTCCGCTGACCTCACTGGATGGATACTTTCATCTGCTTTCCGAGGCGCAGACGGATGAGGAGCGTTCAAAATACATCTCGGTGATACGTGGCAGGATAGATGTGCTTGGCTCCATGCTGGAGGAGCTTTTCACTTACACGAAGCTACAGAATGAGCAGTATAGTATAACTCTTTCTGAAATAGACATTAAAAAGTGCGTGCTGGATACATTGTTCAGCTTCTACAATGATATCGAGGAGCGTGGTATTACTCCCGAGATGGATATCTGCGAGGAGCGTGTCAGTATCATCGGCAACACCGAGGCGATGGGCAGGATAGTACAGAACATCGTAAAAAACGCATTGGAGCATGGCAGCGGCAAGCTTAGGATATCCTTCGGGCGAAGTGACGGAAAGGTGATATTTGCCTGCGAAAACAGCGTGGACTCGCCTGAAAGCATAGATATCTCGCAGGTGTTCAGAAGATTTTACAGGTCGGATGAGGCACGTACAAAATCCTCAACGGGACTGGGACTTGCTATTGCAAAGGGTCTTGCGGAAAAACAGGGTGGTACTCTGACAGCCGACCTTGACGGTAATATGTTCAGAATAACCGCAGCGTTTCCGTTGACATAGTTTGAACCGCAAGGGATTTTTTGATATGAATATTAAGGAGAATGATATGACCGATATTGAGATATTCAAAGCCTGTTTTCCTGAGTACAGGATATCATCTGAAGTATTTGAGCGTGTAACGGATGGAAGTATACGCTTTTGTACCGAGCATGGCTTTGCACATGTAAGAGGTGGCAGGATAGAGCTTCTCTGCGTGCATCCGAAGTATCAGAGATGCGGCGAGGGCAGACGGCTTCTTTCACTGTGCGAGCAGCATATTTCGGACAGCGGGGCGGATACGGTATCCGTCGGCGGTCGGCTTGTCTGCGGCGCAGAGGAGCGCACAGCGGAATTCTTCGGGAAAAACGGATACGAGCTTGACGGCAGCTTTACGGAGATGGAGCTTCCGCTGGATGGTTTTAACGTCCCCGAGGTATCGCTCCCTGAAAATGCGGAATTCGGCTTTTACAGCGGAGATACAGATATGCTTCGTCGTGCGGTAAACGAGGTGGACGAGGAATGGGTGCAGTATTTTACGGATGACGGACTGTTTTTCTGCTGCCTTGTGGACAGAGAGATAGCGTCTTTCTGTATCGTAGGCGAGGACGAGGATTGCCTGCTCTCCGACGGAGCAGCGAGGATAGGCAGCGTGGGCTGCGTAGGCACTGTGCCGGAATTCCGCAGAAAGGGACTTGGACTTCACATGGTGGTGCTTGCTTCGTTATGGCTTAAGCAGCAGGGCTGCGACAGCGTATTCATACACTATACACATCTTGATAAATGGTACGGAAAGCTTGGCGCTAGGGTATTCCAGAGATTTACTGCTGCGGAGAAGATGCTGAGATGAAACGACTTCGTATGATACATATTGTTTCCTCGGTGGTCGGGATACTGCTTGTAAGTGCGGGCTTTGCTCTGCTTTCTCCCGACAGCGCAGGGGAGTATATCTCGCTGATATCTGCGGCGGTCTGTGCTGCTTTGCAGCTTGTATTCATCCAACGGGGAGATAACCGCAGCAGGTTTTTCAAGGTAAGGATATCCGCAGTCGGGATGATATATCTGCTGCTTCAGCTTGTGTTGAGCGTATTCGGGCTTTTGGCGGAGATATCCCCCGTTATTGCGGCGGCAGCGGGAATACTGCTGTTTGCGGCGGCGGTCGTCGGAGCGCTTGCTGAAAGACCGCCCTCTGACCCTGACCCGACAGGCACGCTGTTTCTTTCTCAGCTCACAGATATGATGGATACCATCAGCCGTGCCACGGCAGAGCGTGATTGCGGAATACATACCCAGATGCTGTATGAGCAGGCACGCTTCGGAGAGCCATGCACAGACCCCGCCATCCGTCCACTGGAGCGCAGGATACTTGAGGATATCTGCGGCATGAAGCCTACCGACTCCGATGATGAGATAGCGGAGAAGTGCAGAGAGATCATGTCACTTCTGGAGGAGCGGGAAAAAAAGATGAAAAAGACAGATCTCTGTTGACAAAAGCAGAAAAATATGTTAGAATAGGTTCACACCAAATAAAGAATACTCTCATGGGGGAGTAGCGGCGCTTTAAGCGTGGCAAGTCAACATACTGACCTTTCGGGGTCTGGCTTGTCTTAATCAGCAAGACTCATGTGCAGCGGGATAGCTGTGCATGGATCGGTTTTAACGAAACGGACTCAGACGCAGCGATTGCGGCTGGGTCTTTTTTGTTTGGGACAGGCATAAGATAGCATGGGAAACGCTGAGCGTTTTCGTAAAAAATGCTGTCCGAAATAACGGAGGTATGAAAAATGACATTTGTAGAGCTTTTCCTTATCGCAGTAGGACTTTCCATGGACGCATTTGCGGTTTCCATCGGAAACGGAACGGTCATAAAAAGAAAGCGCAAGGCGGTATTCGCTGCGCTGATGTTCGGAATATTTCAGGCGGGAATGCCTGTTATAGGTTTTTTTCTCGGTTCTGCCTTTGCGGAGTTCATAAAGAGCTTCGCTCCACTCATCGCATTGGGAGTCCTTGGCTTTATCGGCGGCAAGATGGTGGTAGAGAGCATAGGAGAGCTTCGCAGAAAGGGCGGCAGTGACGAAGAAAGCACGCTTAAGGAGCCAGGTATAGGTACGATAATGATACAGGCTGTGGCTACAAGTATAGATGCGCTGGTTGTGGGAGTAAGCTTTGCGGCGATGAGCGTTGAGATAGCGCCTGCGGTCTGTTTCATCGGCGTGGTGACTTTCGTGATAAGCCTTGTGGGAGTGTTCGGCGGAGTTAAATTCGGGCAGCTTCTCGGTGCAAAGGCGTCGCTTATGGGCGGAATCGTGCTGGTGGCTATCGGCGTTAAGACATTCGTGCAGAATATGTTCTTCGGAGGATGAGTGCTGCTTTAGTGGCATCGGATATCTCGCTGTAATACATACAAAAAGACCTGCGATCTGTTCGCAGGTCCTGTTGTTTTATGATGGATTATTCAGCTGTAAAGTGAATTACCTTGGAGGAGAAGTCGCCGTGAACATTCACGTTGATACCGCAGTTCATGAGCGCTGCGCCTGTGTGCAGCTCGCCAGTTTCGCTGCTTCTGTACTTCTTTTCGGGGTCAAGACCCTTCAGCTTTATCCTGCGGCTGCGGTAGTTGGGTCTGCCAAGCACCTGAACAAAGGTGAATACAGCCTCGCTCTTGTCCTTTGCAACAAACATCCATGCATCCCACATGTTGTCCTCGAATACATTGCCGATACGGTACTGGTCACCTGTGCGGATAAGGGGATTGAACTTCTTGAACATCTCCACCTGTGCGGGGATCTCGTTTCTGTCGTTCTCGGGGATGCGTGTAACATCCAGCTCATATCCGAAGGTTCCCACCATAGCAACGTTTCCGCGTGTGGAGAAGGGAGTAGTCCTTCCAACTGTGTGGTTTGGGCAGTCGGATACATGCGCACCCATAGCGGATGCAGGATAGCAGATGGATGTACCGTGCTGTATCTTAAGGCGCTCGATAGCGTCTGTATCATCGGATGTCCAGATCTGGGGAGAGTAGAACAGCATACCGGGGTCAAAGCGTGCGCCGCCGCCGGAGCAGTTCTCCAGCAGGATGTGAGGATACTCGCTTGTAAGTCTGTCCATTACGTCGTATACACCGAGTACATATCTGTGCCACAGCTCTCTCTGGCGGTCAGCGGGAAGTGCGTTGGAGCCTACCTCGGTAAGCTGTCTGTTCATATCCCACTTGATGTACTCGATATTTGCGCTGTCCAGTATCTTCTTCATCATGCCGTAGATGTGGTCACGGACCTCCTTGCGGCTGTAATCGAGAACATACTGCTCACGGCTCTGGGTAAGGGGCATGCCCTCTATCTGGATAGCCCAGTCGGGATGAGCCTTGAACAGCT
>JAFSHE010000299.1 GCA_017440445.1 Oscillospiraceae bacterium
AATCCGCTGTTATATCCTCGTAGTCCTTTGGGAAGCGACGCCCTCTGTGAATCACGCTGATGGGTACAGGTATCGATATTAGTCTGATTGGTCAGCACTGCTGATATCACAATAAGAAGTCCAAACGCAAAGCACAGCTGGAAATTACCCCATACAGTCAGTTCTTCCTTTTTTGTAAACCAAATAATAACGGAACTAATAACAGCGGATACAAAGAACAACGCAAACCAGCCTCTGGTGAAAATATCACTGTATTCCTTGCCGGCGGTGCGGTGACCTCCCGAAAACATTATTATCGCCGCAGGAAGTGCATATAAATACAGCGCACTTGAAAATTCAAAAGTCGCACACACTAACACGTAAGCAATTATGGGAACGATCACCGCAGCTCTTGACAAAAAGATTGCCTTTGGCTTAAAGGTTCTGGAATGACCGGGATTAAGCGCCCATGAGGCACAAAGTTTCCCCCATGCGTAGAACACCGCATACACTAAAAAAAATGCGATATAATGCCACCATACATATCTTCCAAATCCTACGCCCTCACACAGAACTACAAACGGAAATACAGAAAGAAGCTGCGCAAATACAGAAATTGATCGTAAAGCTGTATTATTCATCAATCTTCCCCGCTTTCATTAGGATATGTTCTCGTGCGTGGAACGTGGCACACATCACAGAAACCTGTTTCATACACTTCGTTTGACAACAGTGTTACATATCGACCCTGACACATAAGAAGCTTAAGACGATCAGCTACCCTGTCTGTCATGAAATTACTTATCAGGACGACATCAGTATATTCCGAGCAATCAAGTTCATCCAGAAAATCATCAATGTGTTTGCCACATCTGTTTTTCAGCCTTGTTAGCATCCTGAGAATATTGATTGTATGCTCATAGCCCTCATCAGGTCTTGAATAAAAACGATCCTCGGAATTCACTGCAAATCCCACTTCGATATGATTTCGATAACAATAATCAAGCACAAAGGCCGCTGCTTTTATCTGCGCCTCCAGAATAGTTACAGAAAGCTGCAGCTTTTCATCCGACGGAACTCTCTGAATATTAAGCACTACAAGTATCCTGCGCTCTGTGGTAAACTCATTATTATACACCATCAGCGAATTAGTCCTTGCAGTCTGTGACCAATGTATCCTGTTCATCGCTTCCCTGCCGCTGTACTCTTTTGCTCCGCATATCAGAAACGGGTCAGGAAGAATAAATCTTCGTACAGACTGATTTCCCATAAACGCTTCTGTGGAAAGATCGCAAAGCTCTATTTCAGACGGAGATGGAAGTACAGATATCTCCTCAGAAAGCTTTATCATAACAGAGGGCTTCACAAGTCCGAACAGATCGCTGACTGAAAGTGTAACATCTTCTATACGGAACACGCCACGCTTTTCACATCTTACACGCCACGAACGACGCAGCTTCTGATGTCCCTTCAGCATAAAGATGCCTGACACAAGCCCCTTCTGAGCGTCCTTTGCAACATTCTGAGAATTGCCATAAAACACCAGCCAACGTGAGCAGCTGATTTCAGAGCGCATCCACGGCAACGGCAGGAGCTTATTGTTTTCTATCTCCTCAACGATCTCTATTTCCTCGCCCTCGAACGCCTCTGTTTTACCTATCGTCAGCTTGTATGTTACATCCTTTAATCCAAGATTTTTATATACGAAATACTGAACCACCAATACGGCTGTCAGTATAAGCGCCATAGCAACAAGCTCCATGCTCAATCACCGATATTTTCTGTGGGGACTGCCACAGAATCCATCACCTGACGGATGACCTCATCAGCCGTTTTGTCGGCACCGCCTGCAAGCGAATATCCTCTGCATATAAGACGGTGGCGAATTACACAGGGAGCTGCAACCGCAACATCCTGCGGCATGATATAGTTCCTGCCGTCCATCATAGCGATTGCCGCTGACATGCGTTTTAATGCAACAGCACCTCTTGTACTGAGTCCTAGCTTTACCGCTGCGTGACTTCTGGTAGCTGCAGCAAGATCAGCAATATAGCCACATACCGCATCACTTGCGGAACATTTGTCTATCTCTGCCTGTACAGCAGTTATCTCATCAGAGGTGCAGACAGGTGCAAGCTCCTCGATCGCACTGAATGAACGTCCGTTCTTAATTATATCAAGCTCCTCATTCCTTGCGGGATATCCAAGGGTCACTCGTATCATAAATCTGTCCAGCTGAGCCTCAGGAAGCGGATATGTTCCCTGTGTTTCAGTGGGATTCTGCGTTGCAATTACAAAGAACGGCCTTTCCATCCCGAAGGATTCACCGTCAATGGTAGTCTGTCTTTCCTCCATGCACTCAAGCAGCGCTGACTGTGTACGAGGTGTTGCACGATTTATCTCATCAGCGAGGATTATATTCGAAAAAACAGGTCCCTTACGCAGAACAAAGCTCTGCTCCTTCATGTTGTAAAAGTTGATACCCGTTATATCTGACGGAAGCAGGTCGGGAGTAAACTGTATCCTCTTAAAGCCACAGTCTATTGAGCGGGCAAGAGAACGTGCAAGCATCGTTTTACCTGTACCCGGGACATCCTCAAGAAGAACATGACCGCCTGCAAAGAACGCAGCGCATACAAGTCTTATTTCATTGTCCTTTCCCTTTATCACCTTTGAGATATTGGATACAAGCTTTTCGGAGATTTCCTTTACCATGACGAACATCCTTTCTTTACGTTAAAACAGAACTACTCAAGGTCCTTTTTCGGCATATTATTAAGAGTGAATACCGCAATTACTCCTACGAGAATACCACATGCTGTCCATATAATAGGCTCTGACAGGATGACACCAAAATAATCAAACAGCGGTATCATAAACATTACTGTGCATACCTTCCACACAAGCTCTATGATGCTTGCAAAGATCGGAACAAAGCTCCTGCCAAGTCCCTGAAGCGAGGAGCGTACTCCCAGCAATACAGCAAGCGGATAGAAGAAAAGCACATTAAACCTCAGATAATCAAGTGAAGTTTCCAGTATACCGGCATCTGCATCCGACAATATCAGTCTGACAAGGAACATTCCAACAAGATAGATAAGTCCTATCGCAAGAGTAGACCATCCAAATCCAAGCATAAGACCATCTCTGATACCTTTTTTTATCCTGCTGTATTTTCCTGCACCCATGTTCTGGCTGCAGAATGTAACAAGCGTTGCACTTATAGCGGAAAAAGGCATCAGCAGCAGACCAAGTATCTTTCTTGCCGCTGTGTGCGCAGCGATAGTGTCCTCTCCCAGTCCGTTGATACCATTCTGGAGAACGATGGAGCCTATATCCACAATGGAATACATCAGCGCCATACCAAGACCTGCACTGAGAAGCTCCCTGATACTATACTTCGTAAACACAAAATCGCTACGTCTGATAACAAGAAAGGGTCTGCGCTTAATAAGGTATATCAGACATACTATTGCGGATATCATCTGCGCAATAACAGTAGCAAGGGCTGCTCCTGATACTCCCCACTGTAAAACACATACAAAAAGAAGATCAAGTGCGATATTCAATACAGCGGAAATAATAAGTATTATAAGCGGAATAACGCTGTCGCCCACAGCACGAAGTATTCCCGCCTCCAGATTGTATACAACAGTAACTACAAGACCGCCTGCAACGATAAGCAGATAAGCCTTTGCTTCCTCAAATATGGAAGCAGGCGTATCAAGAAGCTCAAGAAGCGGCGTCACAAAAGACATAGTCAGCACTATAATGATCGCAGTCGTACCAAATGCAAGCGATATCATTCTTGCTATGGTGCGGCGCATCTCCTCATGGTCGCCCGCACCAAAATTTCTCGCAACGATTATTGAAAATCCTGTCACCATGCCGTTTATAATATTGAACATAAGCGACACAACAGAAGCCGTTGAGCCAACTGCAGCAATAGAGGTCTTTCCAAGCTGCTGACCGATTATAATAGTATCAGTAAAGCTATATGCCTGCTGAAACAGACTTCCGAAAAGTATCGGAAGTGCAAACAGCAATATCAGCCGCATGGGGCTGCCTTTAGTCAGATCTTTCATTTGTTCTCCTATTTCTATATCTATTTATTCTTAATCATTCTCATCAGAAAAGCTGAAATCCTATTATTCCCGCTATACATATCACACCGCCGATGATATTAAGCTTTGTACATTCCTCTCGTCGGAATAGTCCGATAAAGAAAAGGGCTACAAGTATCATGGGCTGAATAAAAGAATAGTTCGCCATGCTTTGAGTTGCTACGATATTCTCACACACAAGGCCTATGACATTCGGTATCTTTGTCACGGAAACAAAAAGCGCACCATTCGTCTTTTCCTTAAACAGCTTTATCGGATGCACCTTTGGTGCAAGTATCACTGAAAGTATCACAAGCGCAAGAAAAAGCGACAGCGTTGGTGATATGTAACAGGATCTTTCTGTATTACAGAATACACTAACAATAATTCCGTATCCGAACTTCGCAAGAAGATAACCCACAAGCGGAAGAAGTATCTTCTTATAATCTATCTTCTTCCCGCCAGATCTTGCAATAAGGAACAATCCGACAGCGGTCACTGCGATAAAGCAGAACTTCCAGACCGCTGAAATGCCAAGCTGTGACACACCGCTGACAAGGTCAACAGAATAGGACAGAAAAACCGTTATTCCAAGCCATGCCTTTAACTCGAATGCGGACATCTCTTTCAGAATTACAGCGGCAAGCTGGAATTCAAGCATTTTTGACACGACCATCAGACCGACAGAGGCAAAGCTCTGCCATGACAGCACAAATATCCTGCTGTCAAAGGGAAGATAAAATAACATCAGCAGAGATGTGGCGGCAGCCATCAGGAATGTCAGCGTGTTTCCGTCAAACTTCAGCTTTGCAACTGCGTATTTATCACTGAGCGAACATATCGTATAGCAGGCTACAACAAGAAGCATTAATGGCATTATGTATAACCTCCCTTAAACTATCTCATAAGAAAGATCTTCATAATGCAGATCATCGCCTACGTCAGTGCCGTCAGGCAGCAGAAACAATGCTATAAACAGCTCTTCACCGCTGTCCTTATCCTTTAATGTAGCGTATTCGCCCTCTATCTTTATCACTGAATAATCATGTGGTTCCATTGTATTTCCTCACTTTTTACATATTTACACATTTTATATTTTATCATATCATGATGCAAATTACAAGATGGATGCAATATGTTTCTTAAAATTTATTTTGTTTAATTTTTATAAAAAGTGCTTGACAAATTTTCTGTGATATGATATAATATAATCGTTGTGATGCTGCTATGGCTCAGTCGGTAGAGCACATCCTTGGTAAGGATGAGGTCATCGGTTCGATTCCGATTAGCAGCTCCATAAAAAGGCGTCCGTTCGGGCGCTTTTTTATAACGGAGAGGTATCGAAGTGGTCATAACGAGGCGGTCTTGAAAACCGTTTGGGGGCAACCCCACAAGGGTTCGAATCCCTTCCTCTCCGCCAGAGTTCCGCTGAGTCAACAGACTCGGCGGATTTTTGTTTAAAGGAGCTTAATATGAACAACTACAAACTGCTTTCTTCTTTTAATAAGGATGACCTTATCAGGCTGATAGAGATATACTCCAAAAACTGGCTTGCTATGGACGGAGTTTGGTTTCAGTCGATCGAACAAAAATCAGGCATGGATGAAGCTATGTTTCACGATGCAGAAGCCTGGAGAAGATTTACTGTTATCGAGGCTAAGCGCATAAAGGAATTTCTTAAGCTCCCCGATAATTCGGGCGTGAACGGTCTTGAAAAGGCGCTCAGGCTCAGATTTTATGCGAACATCAACAAGGACCTCATTGAAATCAACGGGAACACTCTTACATATACCGCAGTGGAATGTCATGTACAGACAGCAAGAGCCAGAAAGGGTATGCCATTCCATCCTTGCAAGTCAGTCGGAGAGATAGAATACAGCGGATTTGCAAAGGTCATTGACGAGCGTTTTGTCTGCGAGTGTGTAAGCTGCTATCCCGATATAACAGATAACTCCTGCTGCTGCAAGTGGAGGTTCACCCTGAAGGAAGATTAACATATCCTGCTATTGACAAAGTATGAAAAATACAATATAATTGGAATATCAGACCGAAGGCTTTTCCCGACGGAATGAGAATAATATTATCCCTGACGCTGAAAAATCCTGAGGCGAAAGCAATTACATCAAAGCTTTTCAGCGCCCGTTGGGCGCTTTTTTTGTGAAAGGAGAGCTATGGAAGAACAGACACGTGTTGCAACTATTGCAATGATAATCGACAGTGACGAATGTATCGCAGAAGTAAATGAACTTCTTCACCGATACAACAAATATATCATAGGCAGAATGGGAATACCATACAGAGAACGAGGACTTAACATCATCAACATCGTTATAGACGCTCCGAATGACGCTATCTCAGCTCTGTCGGGAAAGCTCGGCAGGCTGAAGGGTGTTACTTCAAAAGCGGTATATTCCAAGGTAACAGGAGGAAGCGAGTGATCGCTTCCCTGTCAATAATACAGATATAAAAAGAAAGGAAATCACAATGAAACTGTATCAAAATGTAAAAAAAGCTGCTGCCGCACTTCTTTGTGTGTGCATGCTGGCAGGCTGCTCTCCGAACGGTAACAGCTCCGCCGCATCAGAAACAAACAATCCCGAAACTATCAAGGTAACCGCATTAAAGGGACCGACTGCTATGGGTA
>JAFSHE010000300.1 GCA_017440445.1 Oscillospiraceae bacterium
CGCATACAAAAACGCCGTAGGCGGTCATGCACGCCATTCCGAGAAACAGTGCAAGAGCACTGGGAAACAGCTTTTTCGCAAATGCTCCGACTATCGCGATAAACGCAGCGGACACCGCCAGCATTATAGCCGCAAAAATCGTATCCTGTGAGCAAAGCAGTATCCCGACAGCGAAAAACGGTGCTGTTTTTACTGGAAGCAGCTTGAAAGAGCTTAGCTCGTTATGTTTATTCATAATCATCAAGAAGCGGTCTTTGAAAAAAGACCGCCACAGTATTTATTAGATGAAGCCGGGGAAAGAAACTCCGTCGGTAACCTTGCCCATCTCGGCAGCACCGTACTCGTCAACTTCCATGAGTATCTCGTTTACGCCGCTGATAATGAGATCCTGAAGCATCTCGATATCATCGGGGTCAACTACCTCAGGCTTGAGCTTTACGGACTTGAGCTGTTTGTCGCCTGTCATAACAAGCTCCAGCGCACCGCCGCCAACCTGCTTTGTAAACTCCTTTACTGCCAGCTCCTCCTGTACCTTCTCCATGTCCTCCTGCATCTTCTGTGCCTTCTTTACCATGGCATTCATGTTGGGAGCTGCGTTCTGGTATTCCTTGGGTAATCTTGCTTTCATGTTTTTTTATTCCTTTCAGTTTTTGATTTCAGTTTCTATTCCCAGCGTTCTTGCTTTTTCAAGAAGCTGCTTAACAGCGGTGTTTTTCTCCTCCACTGTTTCTTCCTTGGTTTCATTTACAACGATCGCACGGACATTTTTCCCGATAATAGAGCTGATGTCCTTTTCAAGCTCCTGATAGCCACGCTCCTTCACCTGATTTAAAAGCAGCAGGTTGTCGGAGTGTATCTCCAGTATTCCGTCAGAATTCACCACGGCTGTGGAGTCGGTCAGCATGTAGCTGGTCATTCCCGGCATAAGCTCAACGCAGGACTGCCAGAACTCAGGTGTGATATCGGGCAGCTTTTCGGGTTTCGGCAGAAGCTGCTCGGGCTGCGATTCAGGAACGCTCTCTGTCTGCACTTCTTCCGCTTTCTGTACAGGAACCTCGGTTACAACTTCAGCAGGCTCTGGCTTTACTTCAACGGGAGCGGGAGCAGACTCGGGCTTCTGGATAATTGCCTGCGCCACAGGAGCCGAGGTATATTCAGGAGCTGTGTCAAACTCCCGCTGAGGAATAAATTCCTCAGGAGCATCATCAGGAGGAGGTACAAAATCATCCTCCATTGCTGCGGGAGCGCTATGATACTCGGGCATCGGTGCTTCCTCGAAAACAGGCGTACTCGGTGCAGATGGAGCAACAGTCTGAATCGGCTTAGCTTCCGTCACAACAGGTGCGGGTGGGGCAACATTCTCCACTGGCTTTGCGGGAGCGGGAGCAACAGGCTTCGGTTCTGTCTGAGCCTCGGAGCGCTTTATCATCTCCTCGCTCAATGCTCTCGTCTTATTAAGGATAGCCGCAACTGCGGGAGAAAGCTTTTCATCGGGGATAGGAGCAAGGTCCTGTCCCATGGGCTGACTTACAGGCTTAGGCGGCTGAGCAACAGCCAAACTCTGCACAGGAACCTCAGAAGAAAGCGAAGTGCCCATACACATTCTTACCAATGTCATTTCTGCGGCAGTTTTGCGGTGACGAGTCCTGCCGATGCTGACTGCGCACTTCTGAAGCTGCTCCAGACAGCGGAGTATATCGTTAAGGCTGTACATCGAGGAAAGCCGTTCAAGCTCGGGATATTCATCCGGCATAGCCGACAGAAGTCCCTTGTCCTCGGGTACAGTCTTGTACAGCATAAGATCACGGTAATGACCGCTCAGCTCATCAATAAGCCTTGCAAGGTCCTTTGAACCGTTATAGAGCTGCTGCATGAGGTCAAGACAGCCGGAGATATTCTTCTGCGCTATCATCTCAGCAAATGCGAAAAGGTGACGGTTATCCGCAACACCTGCACAGCTTCTTACCACATCGCAGGTGACGCTTCCGCCCGCTGCGATACAGCGGTCAAGAACAGAAAGCGCATCACGCATTCCGCCGTCGGACAGGCGGGAGATAAGCTCTGCCGCATCCTGCTCAAGGGTTATCCCCTCATTATGTGCGACAGCCATAAGCCTCTGTGCGCTGTCCGCAACATCTATCCTGCGGAATTCAAACCTCTGGCAGCGTGAAACTATCGTGGCAGGAACCTTGTGAAGCTCGGTCGTAGCAAGTATGAAGATAATATGCGCAGGAGGTTCTTCAAGCGTTTTCAGCAGCGCATTGAAGGCTGCGGTACTCATCATGTGAACCTCGTCAATGATGTATACACGGTACTTGCAGCTTACAGGAGTATATGCAACCTCGTCACGAAGCACTCGCACATCGTTTACGCCGTTATTGGAGGCAGCGTCCATCTCTGTGATATCCACCGCCGAGCCGCTTGCTATCTCACGGCAGGCGTCGCATTCCATGCAAGGGTTTCCATCCTTCGGGTGAAGGCAGTTTACCGCCATGGAAAGTATCTTTGCACAGGTGGTCTTGCCCGTACCCCTTGAGCCTGTAAACAGGTAAGCGTGTCCGTGCTTTCCGCCCGATATCTGATTTTTCAGCGTGGTGGTAATATGAGGCTGCGAAATAACATCGTCAAAGGTCTGCGGACGATATTTACGATATAGAGCCAGATACATATTCACACCTCCGTTTCAACAAAATAGACAAATGCCCTCGATTATGAAGACAGGCTGACTGCGGCACACGATGAGGTCCGCTTAATGCTGCTCGGTTCCCCGCCTGACATGGTTCACGGCACACCGTTGCACAGGGCCTGCCCCCATAAGCGAGAGCACTTGTTATAAATGACTATTATATTATACTCTATCACGCCAAAAAAATCAAGCCCCATTTTAAAAAATTCACAAAAGCGCATACGGCTTTTATTGCCATGCATATTTTACATATCTTTGTACCATAAACTGTATGAAATACAGAAAATAATTGGGAATAAACACAAGAATTATTCTTGACTTATTGCAAAATATAATGTATAATGTTATTTGTGGAGAACGTTTTTAATGCGCAGAATGTAGTTGCTTTTGCGTGCAGAATGCGTGTTAATGTTTCTCGTATATAGATTTTTATGAAGGAGATAACTGCTATGGCAAGAAATCCCGGTGTTTTAACCAAGAACCCTAACGTTATCAAGTGGGTAGAAGAAATGACAGCCCTCACAAAGCCCGAGTCCGTTGTATGGATCGACGGCTCTCAGGAGCAGCTCGACGAGCTTATCGCTGAGGTTACAGCTCTCCCCGCTGACAGCAAGGACATTATGTATCATCTCAATGATGAGAAGCTCCCCGGCTGTCTGTATCACAGAACACTTCCCAACGACGTTGCACGTGTTGAGGACAGAACATTCATCTGCTCCAGAGAGAAGGAGAACGCAGGTCCTACAAACAACTGGATGGACCCCAAGGAGATGTATGCTAAGCTGACTCCCATGTACGATGGCGTAATGAAGGGCAGAACGATGTACGTTATTCCCTATTCCATGGGTCCTATCGGCTCCTCCCTCGCTAAGGTAGGCGTTGAGATCACAGACTCCATCTATGTTGTTCTCAATATGAACATCATGACAAGAATGGGAACTCAGGCATTCGAGAACCTGGGTGACACATCCAATGACTTCGTACGCTGCCTGCACTCCAAGGCTGACGTTGATCCCGAGAAGAGATACATCGTTCAGTTCCCCGAGGACAACGCTATCTGGTCCATCAACTCCGCTTACGGCGGAAACGTTCTGCTGGGCAAGAAGTGCTTCGCACTGCGTATCGCATCCTACCAGGGCTGGAAGGAAGGCTGGATGGCTGAACACATGCTCATCCTCGGCGTTAAGAAGCCTGACGGCGATGTTAAGTACATCACCGCTGCATTCCCCTCCGCTTGCGGTAAGACAAACCTCGCAATGCTGATTCCTCCCACAGTTTACAAGGAGCAGGGCTACGAGGTATTCACAGTAGGCGACGATATCGCATGGATGAAGCCCGGCGAGGACGGCAGACTGTACGCTATCCCTTACTCTATGAGTGAGGTAGGCTCTCCCTTCGCAAAGTACGGAATCGAGCTTACAGACTCTATCTACGTTGTACTCA